>NZ_CAWPDB010000063.1:0-3781 GCF_963886625.1 Vibrio sp. V23_P3S9T160 | reverse complement strand
CCAGCATACCATCCAATATATAAATCATCTTGTCCACATCAGATCCCACAAGTCTACGAAATAAATACAACCTCATCATTATACAAAAAATCATAAAACGCTCAAGAATTATAAATATAAAATTTTTTGATTTTATAAAAATAAAAAATTCAGGGAAAATCAATAATGAGCAATAGCCTCAAAGTGTATAGTGAGTATGCAACACATTGAGCCAAGCTAGCAGCACAACAAAGCTATAGGTAATAAAGTAAGTCCTAATGAATAAATGTGCCTTTTAGCAAAAGTAAAAAAGTAAAAAATGAGGATATTAGTCTTACAACACTAACAGAGCATATCCATGTCATAACTGCATGGTTTGTTATTATTTTTAAACATTATCAAATAAAATGAGGCATTTTCATGGCAAAAATATATAAATCGATATTTTTTTTAAATTTAAGCATTATTGGAATGATACATATAAATAATGCTTATGCTGGATCGTATACACCAAACGATCTAGTTGAGGGGCGCTTACCCAGTTATGATAATAATGTCACCTTGACTTTAGGTGATGGTAACTGGTCAAAAGAAATAGTGTTACCTCAAAAGCCTAAGAATGGTGACAAGGTAAACATTATATCAAATGCAAGTTATGATTCTAAGATAGTTGGTAATATTATTGGTTTTGGTTCAATAAAGATAAAAACGAATGACCGGATCGAAATGGTCTATAAACCGGTTACTGCTTCGGCATCTGCTTGGACACTGAAAGATGAGGCATCGCCGAATAATGGTGGCGTACATATACCGAACAATAAGAAGTATGTTGCTTATTTTGTCGCAAATAGTAATTGGGATAAACATCTGTACCTCCCTGACACTAAAGGTGTGGCAGAAAAAATAGTGGTCAGATCAGAAGCTGCATATGACACTTATATAGATCGTAGAATGATCGCAGGTAGCACAGATCTAAAAATTTCTACTAATCAAGTAGTGATATTCACATGGAATTCTACACTTAACAAATGGAGTGTATTTAAAGAAGGAGATTCAGATAGTTTGCAGCGCAGCGTGAGACCGCTGGCATTTTTAGATATGTCTTTGGATACGAGTACGCAAGGTACTGACCTTTATAATAATGGGCGAATGCAAAAACCTATAGCGATTACCTATAAAGCCTGTTTATTGAATGACTATGAACTGAATGATCATCGTTGTAATCCAGTGCAGATTACTGAAGATGAAATTAAATATTATATCCGATTAGGCATCTACAGGAGAAATGATGGTAATTACCCTGAAGAGTTAGCGGATATTTATCCTGAGTTTGTCATAGATTATGAACAAGATATGCGTTATGAGACTCGTTTACCAGTAAGTTTAAATAAGCAAAAAACTGCTGCGTACATGGATGAAAAAGCGGCTCTCAGGACAGCTACAATCTGGTTACGATATAAGCCTAATTCTCTTACTGAACAGAGAAATGTTGACCTTTGCACATTCAGTGTTTACGAAGATCAAGAAGGAAACAGTATTCCGGGGGCATACACTAACGACTGTGGTCCGGATGGATTTGGAAGCCCAGCACGAAGACTCTCAGTTATTGATGGAAGCTATCAAGGGTCAATAACAGATAACTTAGGTATTTTAAAGCAGAGCAAAGAATTAATTGAAATATGTAGTAATGAGAATGATTGTGGCGGGCGTCCAGGATGGCGAACTAGAAATGGTTGGGCAAGAGGAATATCATATGCGAAAGCCAATCTCTATAAATATTCAGCTAGACGTGCTGGGCATCACTTTTTACCTGCGACTAATACCAAGTCAACAGAATTATCACGTGGGTGCGTGAAAGATGCGGCTGGAGGCAGCGATTCTAAAGATGACGGTATTTGCAGTAAAGTAACGTCGAGTGACTATGCAGATTATAGTTTCTATACCTCTGACCTCCAATTTGGTGAAACAAAAACAGTTGAACTTTCTTATACAAATATGCAAAAGCAAGGTGTGGTACCCGGTTATTATTATGATCACCGAGATACTTGGCAGTTTGATACCAACAATTTTGATGTAGACCGTTATGGCACTTTTTCAATTTACAGTGTGTTGCCAGTCATTGATTTTCGAAGTGATGATTTTGACACTTTTGTTATGTTTTCTGGTCCGTCTTGGGCAGGTTCAACACAGACATCAGAAAGAGCAATTGAGTCATTTATTGAAGATAATTATGGTAATCGATTTAAATTTTCAGCCACTTTATACGCAGAACCTAAGGTTGGCGCCGCAGGTGGAAAATCAAAAAATTTCGCGTTAACACGTGTAAAAGGTGAAAAATTTGTTCCAGTATTAGATTAAGGATAGTTATTAGTATAAGTGTGTTTTTTAATTAATCTATCAATGTATGATTTTTGGATGGGTATTGGAGCACACTTGTCTATTCGACTCCATTCTATAACAATTGATGCATAGGCTTAATTAACTCTATGAATCGTAAACTTCTTATTATATTAAGGATTATATGAAAAATCACATATCAGAATCATTATTTAATCAGGCAATTTCCCGAAGATCTTTTCTAAGTAAGAGTATTTCAACAGCAATTATTAGCACAGCTACACTTAATGCGCTATCTGTTTTTGCTCATGTTTTCAATCTGGATGAGGAGAAGCTTATTACACTTTTTACTCATGAGTTTACAGGTTTTAATGGAGAAACATTAGACCCAGTGACCGGAAATTATATGCTGGGGAATGGTTATCGTGGATATAATCCATTTTTGATGCGTTTTATGTCGCAGGACTCGTTAAGCCCCTTTTCAGATGCTGGTATCAATGCTTATCAATATTGTCATGGAGATCCAATTAATCGTATCGATCCTAGTGGTCATTTAGATGCGAAGAAACTTGGGCTCGGTATATTTTCCATACTTACTGGTATTGCTGGAGTGATAGCTGCTCCCTTTACTGGTGGTACATCTATTGCCATAGCTACGGGTATTATCGGTTCTGTCGCAGGATCTATAAGTGGGGTGTTAACTGTTTCTGCTGCCGCTGTTGAGGAGCGTAATCCTGATACCGCCCAAAAACTGGATATTGCTTCATGGGCATTTACAGGTATCTCGCTTGCTGCTGGTGCTGTAGGTGTGGCGGGTGAAGTAGCGCAAGGTTTTAAAACACCAGGCTTTGTGACCAATTTGTCTAAAGGTCGGTTAGGCCAGTCTCGCTTCAAAACGGAGATCAAATTCCGCTCTAAGAGTCACATTACAACAAGACGATCTGAATTAGCTACAAAAGCAAATAAAGCAATGCTAAAGATTGAAGCTTCTGGAGATTTTGAAACTGGACTCAAAGCTGGCCATTCAGATTTACTCATACAAGTAAATACTATAAGAGCAGATAAACTTACCGCTTTAAAGCTTCCAAATGGTTGGAATTCTTATGCTCCTAAAAACATTTATGGTACTAAAGGTATTTTAGGTTCACGAATGATGAAAACTCATTCACTCAAAAAAGGAATGAATAGCCCAAAATCTATACTTTCTATCGGAAATTCAATTGCTAAACAAGCTGGTTCTTTAGCATCAGGTGCTATGGGAATTCTTGCAAAAGCGAATAAAATGTCAGAGAAGAACAATACCGAATCTAACGACTCGTTCACAAAAATCTTACATAGTGCTGCTAGCCAATATTCGGATAGAGTTGTTGCTCCTGGATTATCTAGAATGAGTATTCTTCATATAGATACAAACGCTATCAATATAAACACATCGATCCGTCAAGGAATTTTCGCTGTATAGAGG
>NZ_CAWPDB010000062.1:0-3815 GCF_963886625.1 Vibrio sp. V23_P3S9T160 | reverse complement strand
TCATAGATTTTTAAGTGGCTATATAAGTAACCAGTACGATCTAATATCGCTAATTTTTTCTGTTGAAAAGGTTTTTTAGTGACCACATAACCAAATTGCAAATTAGTGTAAGGTGGGGTCGCTATAAAATCACGATTATCGATGTCATCGACATTTAATGAAGGCAATAAATCGACTTCATTATCGATAAGCATCTGTCTAATATCTCTACCATTGGCTGGCACATACTGAAATTTAAGAAAGCTTTTTGACTCAATGAGCTTGAGTAAATCATGGACATATCCCTTCACCTGATTATCATCCTCATCACAATAAGAGAGTGGATATATATCTTCTTCTATGGTGTATCTGACAATTTGATTGCTATTTTCTTGACTTAATAATTTTAGGCTATCTTTATTATTCAAAAAATAAATATTAGTCGAGTCTATCTTATTAGCTGTATTTCCTGTTGCTTCAGCAAGAATGAGTTTATCAAAAATGCTTTTTAATTCATTATTTCCCATCGGCAAAATGATTCTATTTATTTCGACACCTAATCGACCATCTGCAATAACCTCACCGTCATATCCAGAATTAGGGCTGATATAATGATTGAGTGATATATAGTTGGTTATCGTTGCATCGGCTAAACCTTGCTTCATCATTTCTGCTGATTCTAAGAAACTTTGTGCTAGTAATATGTGTGGGTAATGGCTCTGCTCTAATGTTTCACAATAAGATGAACCTTGTACGCAAACCCATTTCAAATGATTCATATCTTGCTGATTTAATTTTTTGTCCCTTAGCCAAATCACTCGTAGGTTATTATAGAGTGGCAAACTGAATAAAATGTTTTTTTCTCTCTCTTTTGTTTTGCTAAAACCAATAGCAAAATCCACATCACCACCATGCACAGCAGCAACAAGATCAGTTATCGATTGATAGCTACGATATTCAATTTTGACATCAAGCTCTTTTCCTATTCCTACCGCATAATCATGTTGAATACCGATTGTATTCTCAATGCCGCCCCAATAAGGTAGCCAAGGTTCAGACAATACACCCATTACAATGACTTTTTTTGTTTTTAAATAGGTACGTTCCGAATCTGATAAATAATCGGCGGCATAAACAGTATTAAAAAGTAAGTTAATTGCTAAAATTAACAATAAGTAGATACGTAACAAATTCATTCTCGTGATATTGATTCCAATATCCAACTAGTTTAACGATCCTGCTCGTCATTGCCAAGAATAGGGCATCAGAACAAAACTGGTTAAAATACATATTTATCAACACGTTAATGCAGTGTAGGAATAATCTTACAAGAGAATAAACCCATAAAATTAAAATGTGAGATGCATATCCGCACCAAAACATAATTTCGGTGCGGATATTATTAATGAGATGAAGTACGAATAATTTCAGCTAAACTTGATAAGCGTCGTTGATGCTCAGCGACATAAGGATTACTACGATCCCAAGCATATCCTGCAAGAATAGAGCAAATCATCTGCTTTATTCTTGGATTGGGCGTTTGGTAAAAAATCACCTCTTGTAACATGCCGTTGTACCAACCTTCCACATAAGTGCGGAACGTATCCACTCCGACCATTAATGGCTGAGAATACTCTTGCTGCCAATCTACACTTTCTTTTTTTAGTTGGCGTACAACACAAGACACCGCTAACTGAGCCGATTTCATGGCTATCGTTACACCTGATGAAAACACCGGGTCTAAAAATTCACCAGCATTGCCTAATAACGCATAATTTACCGTGGCCAACTGCTTAACATTTGCAGAATAGCCGCCTAGCTCACCAGCAGGATTAGGGTATTCGGACTTCGAAAGCAGTTCTGCCAGCTCAGGCATTTCATTCACCAACTGCTGGATCGCCGCAATTTTATCACTTGGATAGCCGTCAAAAAACGACGGTTCACCGACAACACCTAATGAACATGTGCCGTTAGAAAAAGGAATGAGCCAATACCATACGTCAGGATTACGCGGATGGACGGAGATCAGTATCTTGTTTCGGTCGTAGTCTGGTTGTTCAGGGGAGATATGATCAATGATATGGGTAAAGATGGCTTTTCTCGGAGGTAAACACGATGGCTCTTCCAAATCGAGTAACTTAGGCAATACTCGCCCAAAGCCACTGGCATCAAGCACGAAGTCGGCTTCAATTTGATACGTTATACCGTGTTGATCCGTCACCAATAATTGTGATTTATTCTCTTCAAATTCGATATTCGTCAGTTGATGTTGATAACGAATTTCAACCCCTTGCTTAACAGCAGAATCCGCTAATACTTTATCAAATTGACTACGCTGAACCTGAAAAGTGGTTCCCGGCCCATTCGAATATTTGTCGGTAAAATCAAACTGGGCGTATACACCATTTTTTCGAAAGGCAGCACCATTTTTATATTGAAAACCCGCACGCATAACATCAGGTAACATTCCCGCCGCTTCTATCACTTCCATACAAGCAGGTAATAAGCTTTCGCCAATAGAAAAGCGTGGGAAAAGTGCTTTTTCAATAACCAACACGCGTATGTTTTGTGCATGGAGTAATGCCGCGGCAGTCGAACCCGAAGGGCCCGCACCAATGATAACAACTTGAGTTATCTCTTTATTCATGAATTGACTCGCATCGATTTTAATTAAGCTTGGGCTTTTAGCTCTAACAAGGTGTGGCCAAGGCCAATATTGTCGGTTCGTTTGATCACCTGTAATCCTGCTGCTTGAACGATTTCTAAGAAATCTTCGCTGCGATAGAAGCGACTATTACCATTTGCAAGGCAGGTAAAATACAAAGAGGTGGCATTGAGGCTATAAGAAGCCGCATCGTACTTCTGTGAATCCCAGAACAGTTCCAAAATATAAACCGTCGAATATGCAGAAAGATTGGCGCGAACGCGTTTTAAAATACTCAAAATTTCCATTGGCGAAAAACAGTCTAAAAACTGGCTCATCCACCACACGTCCGCATTTTTTGGTAACGGTTGTTCTTTATCGAGCATGTTGGCTGGAAAAGGATGAATACGCTGCGTAAAACCTTGTTGCTGCACGTTAGCCATCGCCATTTCCAACTGTTGTGGCAGATCCACAATCGTCACTTCAACGTCTGAATCATAGTGACAACATTGCAGTGCCCATTTACCCGTATTGCCACCAATATCGACCAAATGTTTCGGTTTTTTACGAAACACTTCTTTCAGCAAAATAGGAAAAGAACGATCGGAATAGAAGTGATCGAATTTGAACCAACTGTCTTTAGCTTGCTGGGGCAAACGCGATAAACCTTGGTAGATGGTATCCCAATCGCCGAGTTCTTTCAGACCAGCAGGCTTGCCTTCGGTGATCGATTCGGTTAAATGCATCATGGCGGCATAACAAACGTCTGCCGTGAAATCCATATTGGCTTGCGTCATCCCATCATGCAGCAAAAAAATGCCTAGATTAGCCAATGAATAATTCGGTTTATCCCATAAAACAATATGGGCACTGATGGCCATATCGAGCAATACTTTAACGCCATACTCTGACACGCTCGTTTCTTGAGCAATTTGTTCTGCGTTTAAACCTTTTTCGCCAGCATTATCTAATGCAGCCAGTATGCCTAAGTCACGTAATGTACGCGCCGTATGAAAAACGATGGGGGCAAAAGATAATTTTTGAGCTTCGGTTTTTGCCTCTAAAGCGTTATAAGGATCTATTTTTTGATTTAACACATTAAAACCTAACTTTAATTTGTGAACAATATCCAAACACTTAATCTAAGTTCGACTCAATTCTTAAAAATCAATATTTAAGTCAAGGATACAAA
>NZ_CAWPDB010000061.1:0-3849 GCF_963886625.1 Vibrio sp. V23_P3S9T160 | reverse complement strand
GTTACTAATCATATTTACCACCAAAAACCGTACATAAGACTGTCAGGGTTACGTGGCAGACGCAGCATAGAATCTCTATCTTGCATGTAACGCCTTACAAAGTTTCGTTGTTTAGCACCTGCTGATGGTAGATCACTGATTGCAGCAATTAACCGCTGGACTTGAGGATCGCTAATTGGCTTTCCACTCTCCAACGCCTCATGAAGCTCAGGAACAAGCACTTTATACAATTTATTAGCAGCATTTCTCTCGGACACACGACCATAGATTTGCTCTATAGCACTCGTGACTAACGATGATGACATAACATTCTCAGCAATAAAGTTCATAACAAGTGATTATCATAAAAGAAATCTAACAAAGAATGCCCAAAGAAAAACACAATATTGAACCAAGATCACCACAGGGAATTATGTTTAATCGCTAGGTTTCCCCCTAAAACATCCCTCAGACGCTCATTCGTATACAGCTAAAACTCATTATTACCTCAGAGTTAGCGCTTTATTACAATGGTTCCCGTTTCCACCACGCGAGACTCCTTCGACGCCAGAACTTTTGCCGTGTGTTTTTCTTGTGAGAAAAGTGATTTAGCTGATGTCATAGGTTGGCTGATACAAGGGGCATGTTCTTGCTTCTGATAATGAATTTCCCAATTTCGAATTTGAGTGTTGTAGCGCATAAAAGCAAAGCCTGTAATATTCTTAATAGTGGTGCTACCTTTTTGGTAAAAACCATAATCACGAAAACTCATATAATTAATTAATCCGTTACCGTGGTCTTTTACGTCATTGTATTGCTTATCTTCTTTGCCACCTTCCACATGGTAAACTCTGATTACTTCATCTCCCCAGTCATCCACAACAAAAGAGCAACCGCTAAAGTTTGGTGTGAAAACGTATAAATGGTCGCGATGAGGATCGGGGTGTTTGGGTATATTGAGATATTTGCCTTGCGCGACCCAGTAGGCCATCTGTGATGTATTTTTATCGGGCTGTTCACCTGAGAATGTGTCGATGACTTGGATAGTACCTACTGTTCCATGAGTGTATTTGTACTGCATACCACTGAAAACAAGTTCACCACTCTCTCTTACTTCCTTTTGAGTCTCAGGGCTGAGTGATGAGATCTGAAGAGCGACGACGTCAGTGCTAACAGGCTGATTAGCAAAGCTGGAATCAAGTAGATCAGATGGCAACACGCGTTTTCCTATCGCATCGTTCATTCCCATTCTTGATGCTGGCAGAGGTGACAAAATTGCATCAGGAAACTCTCGTTCTTCACCCACATAAATATGGTTAACTTTACGCTCAGCGACTACCTTCTCTCTATGCGCAGCGTATCGAGCCTCACTAGCTTGAATTTCTTGCGAGCCTTTTTCTCGCTCCTGAAATCGTTCTCTACGCTGTCTTTCAATTTTTTCTCTGGGGCTCTCTTTTGGTATTACAGGTTCCTTAATAACTTGATTTACTGGCATTAAAGAGCTTGTAGGCGCAAAATTGCTAGCAGTAGCGCGATCTAATGCGGCCTTTGAAGCAGCGGATTTCCTAGCCATCTCACAACTCGCACAAGGACACTCTAGCGGGTTAGGATGCATCACGGGACACTTATGAGGTTTAGAAGGGTCAAAAATATCGGCTAAGTTCATATAATAACAATCCATTCGCTTTATCTGAATATGCACATAGTACTATTACAGAGAAAACATGTGCGCAATATATGCGCTTAAGTTAAACGGAACTGATGTCACCATAAAAATCATCTTTATTTTTTGTTGCGTATTGCTACAAAAGAATAATGAAAAAACACCGTCAAGCCTGATAGGTAGGTGGAAAGTACCCCCGTAGTACAAGACGGGGGTTCTCGTTCGCTCTCGCTCCTCCTCCTCAGTCCTCGTCGTCGTCCGCGCTCTCTCACGAGCAAAGATCCTAATTCTCAATAAATGATCCTGTATGAAAGAGGCAAGGGCATTGCTCGACACTCGCAAAGCCCAAACGCTGAACGTCCATAGAGTTGCAGTGGCATAAAGCCCCACTGATGCGGTGAGGCTCTGCGAGGGGATGTTCTAGCAGGATGAAGGGTGGCAGCATGTCGATAAGCATAGGCAGTTAGAAACCGCGCCGATTGAATCTAGAGAACCACTAACCCTAGTCGGGCGGCTTGGTGCATCGTTCGCGCACGCGCTCTCTTATCCCTACGGGGTTGGTATGTCATTTTTTGACATACTCGCGCAAATCGGTATGTCATTTATCGCTTGGCAGTAAAAAGGCCGCTAAGCGGCCTCTTAAAAAATAGAGTTGAGTTTGACTTCGGCGCGTTCAGGAACTGGCGTATCCAGTGCGCGCGGTTTGCAAAATACGTTTAGATTCATGTTGTCTTTTGTCAGCTTGAGCAAGCAATCATCATAGTGAGCATATTTGATATCGTTGGCCGCGAGAAACGTATCATCAAAATAATACGTTCCCTCGGGTGTTTTGGCCTCGAGCGTAATAAAGAACTTGAAACCATTTGGCCCTTTTTTTGTGGTATGGCCCGTGTAGTACAAGTTTTGAATATCATATAGGCCGAGCATCGAGCGAAGACCATCTAAACGCCCAGAACCAGATGAACCACCGGAACCACTAACAGCCGTATTGCTATTCCTACCATCAGATACAGAAGAATTAGACGAAGAATCCGCTTTATTGCTGACACTGGACGATTGAGGAACGCTAGATTGAGTCGAGTTCGATTGCGCGTCCTGAATCTCCGAAGAAGAACCAAAAACCAGACGGGATAAACCATACGTTAAGTATCCTATGCCTAAAATGATAATTAGAAAAACCGCAATGAGTGCCGGATTTTTCGCTAACACATTGAGAGCGCCAGAAGCACGAGCAATACCCGTCGCTGTTGACTTGTAGAGCAAGAACGCATCAAGCGGTATTTTTTTCTTGGTAAGATTAGGGTCTTTGCCCTTTGGTATCACTGGCGTTGATGTGTTTTTAGCGTGCTTATAGATGTAAGGCTTGCGCTTTGCCCAAAAGAATTGGTCACGGCCTTTATGGAAAAAACATTGCTCAGCCGGTGCGCGGATTGCTGAATCAATTTGACCCCAATCAGGCGATAACAACTCAATATCCCAGTTATATTTTCTATGACGCTGGAAACCCTCATTAAAAGAAAACGGGTAGATTATGCGGCCTTGGTCGTCATATTCTGCTCGACCTCGGTCGTCAGTCTCAGACGGGTCTAAATTAGTCATATCAGCAGGCGTATAGCGAGAGTAAAAAAACGATTCGTAATCCTTGGGAAGTTTTGGCAAGAATTCAGACAAAGGACGATAAAATACTTTATCCATCCTGAACCCAATGTTTTTAGAGAAGATGTCCTGACACTCATCAATGACAATCAGCGCCCCAAGAGGACACCAACAAAAAAAGTGTTGCCAGAGTTCAATCCCTTCCGCGTCCCTTGAGAAGATACGAATAAGGCGAGTAGTAGACGGGAACTCTATATCAAGACGCTTCTGAATAGCATCAAGTGGCTGCATCCCTTCAATATTCGTGACAACAACGCGCCCCGCCTTTAGTGCTTCAAAAATAACAAAGTAAGCAGCATAAGCGGACTTATAAGAGCCATTAGCACCCGTTCTAATCGTGATAGCCATCGTTAAAACCTCGATACCGAAATAACAAATGCAGTGGTAAAGCCTGTAAATATAATGTTTATCGCCTGTGGTATCTTGAAAAGGAAAGCATAAAAGCGCAACTCGTCGGGCAAAGCATTAAACGTTAATATGATGATTTGAGTAAATCCAATATCATTTAATAAATATGAGGCGGTTTTATAGGCAAAGACCAAAGAATAAAC
>NZ_CAWPDB010000060.1:0-3979 GCF_963886625.1 Vibrio sp. V23_P3S9T160 | reverse complement strand
TAAAATTAAGCGTTTATTTTTCTTAGTCTGAGGCTCTAGCTTTACACCTGAAAGTCAGCACTTTTCCGCGTATCTCGCCAGTGGCACTGTTCGTGAAGCGGTTGAACTAACCGAAGTCTGTTTACGGGAAGTGGTGTGTTTGTTTATTTCTTTGGCGTGGCTTCTTTGGTTTTGAGGCTCTTTCGCGCTTAAATGGATTTCGCGCACTTGGTTGTTGGCTTCTTCGACATAATTCTTTGTAAATTTAAGTCTTAGAAGTTCGTCAGTTTTCCTGCTATTTCTTCTTTGCCAAGTGCATTTCGTGGATTAGGTTTTAGTTTCTCAGTTGTCCGTTTTACTTTGTCGCTTGAAAGCAATAATGTTTTTTAAATTAGGCCGTTGGGTGGCAAATCTCCGGTTAAAGTGCAGCAGCTAACAAACGGCTCAAGAGGGATTGCCAACGCTTGGCGGCTTTAGTTCAAAATTGAAGTTCAGTGTTTACGGTGTGTTTTTTAAGTTCGGCGGTGCGTTGTCAACCCCTTAGCCGGGCGTTATAAGCATCTTTACTCTTGCGAAACTTGGTAAACTAGTTTACTGTTTTTCAATTGAGATTAGACAGAGATGTAGAGTAATGACCTTTGAAAATAGTATTCTAGTTAAAGCATCAAGAAGTCAGGTATATCAGTTATATAGAGATGTAGAAAACTGGAAGGAATGGGATCAAGAAGTTAAGGCTTCTAAAATTAGTTCTGAATTTCAGGAGGGGTGTAGCGGTTTTTTAACTCCATCGAAAGGACCTACTGCTAAAATTAAAATAGTGAAAGTTTGCCAAGATGTATCATTTACGGTTGTAAGTAAACTACCTTTTTGTTGTATGTGCTTTGAACATGAGTTAATAGATGAAGGGAACTTAACTAGAGTTATTCATAGAGTTTCATTTAGTGGGAAACTTAGATTTTTATTTGGTTTTTTAATCGGTAATCAAATTAAAAAAGGATTGCCTCAAACTCTACAAGGTTTAAAAAATAGAGTTGAAAATAATCATGTTTAAGAATGCGGAACCATCTCAAAGTATAGGCCTTCAGTTTTGGTCTGTTTATTCAAAGTGGCAGTTAAGAGTTATTTCTTGTTTAAAGCCATTAAATATTACGCATACACAGTTTGTGGTTTTAACTGCCATTTTATGGCTTGAAGATCAGCATCAAATAGTAACTCAAGCAAGTGTGGTTGCTATTACAGGTATTGATAAAATGACATTGTCTAAATCTTTAAAAAACTTGGTTTTTCAAGGCTTTGTCGTTAAGAGTAAGAATGAGAGTGATAGTCGTAGTCTTATTCTTCGTTTATCTGATGATGGTGAGTTGTTAACGAAAAAAGCACTTTTTCTTATTGAAAAGTTAGATGAAGAGTTTTTCGGGATTATTGGACAGAAGAAAGAAAATGATTTTCGTGAATTGCTTCTTGAATATAAAAAATGCTTATAACAAACGCTTCAAGAGGGACAGCCAACGCACTGCATTTTTACTATGCGTTAGTTTTTGTGATTACGGTATTATGCGGTAAGTTGTTAGTAGCGTTGTCTGCCCCTTAAGCGGGCGTTATGTTTAATCAGCATCACAAATTTCCACTGTTTTTATATACAGTTTAATGTGTTCGGCTATCATCTCGAGCTTTGAACACATTCGAAGAATTAAATATGAGCAACTATCTAGAGCGCGGCATTAAAGAACTCGTTGAAGAGTTCATTTCTTGTGGGAAACCCTGTCCATCAAAACAAACTATTTCTGATCGTCGGGCTGGTTATCTATCAAGTACAGTTTTAGCTGGCTCTAGCCCTGAAATGGCCGATGAGTTTGTTGATGAGCTGGATGGTATTCAAATCAAAGTTTATAAGCCAAGCGATAAAGCTAATTTACCAATCACGATTTACTTTCATGGTGGTTGTTTCATTAGTGGTGGTTTTGAAACACATGAAGCACAACTGAGGCAGTTAGCTCATCTATCAGAGACTATAGTGGTTTGCATTAAGTACAGATTAGCACCAGAACATACATATCCATCAGCTCATGATGATGTATTTCAGACCACGTTGGGTATCAAAGAGCATGGTCATAAATATGGCGGTGATACTGAACATGTGTTTTTTGTCGGTGATAGTGCTGGCGCACAATTAGCTCTTGCTACAGCACTTCGCTTGAAAAATAAAAAGCTGTGGCTACCTGAAAAACAAGTCCTAATATATCCAATGGTCGATCCCTTGGGCGCGTCTGATAGTTATCAGAAAAACGGTACAGATTTTATTATTACCGCTCAAATGTTGCTGTCAGGTTTTCAGCTTTATGCGGGTGAATCAGAGCGGTTAGTCAGTGAAACAGAACTCAATCTATTGGCAAGAAAAGATTTTCAAGGTTTACCGCCAACGATGATTATCACAGCCGAGTATGACCCACTGCGAGATGAAGGAGAGCAGTTGTACAGGTTGCTTCTTTCCCAAGGAGTTGACGCTTATTGTGAACGTTACCTAGGTGTAATACATGGTTTCTATCAACTTTCGGGTGTAAGTGAGTCTGCAAGGCGTTGTATTAGGAATATTGCAGAAACGATCAAAAATTAAACATAACAAACGCTTCAAGAGGGACCGCCAACGCGTGGCATTTTTACCATGCGTTGGTTTTTGTGGTTACGGTGTTATGCGGAAAGTTAGTAGTGGCGTTGGCTGCCCTTTAAGCGGGCATTATGCAACTCAGGGAAATTTAGGGGTTCAATCTTTTGGATTTCTCCGGCCATTCGTTTTGTGCTGTCGGCAAATGAGCTTTTTTACCCTCAAATTCGTGGTTAACTCAAACCGTAAAACAGGCAAGGTTCTTTGTTTGCCTCAATCAGTTTTAGCGTTGGCGCGTTGTAAATTAAGTGGGCGCAAAGTGTGGAAAGTGAAAGTTTATCGAGCCTTTCTACTTGCTGAAAGTCTTGCTTGTTGAGTTTGTCTCATTCAAAAGCTTGGTTTGTTGTTGAAAGGTGGACTTTGTTTTGGCGGCTTATTTATCACAGTTCTTGCTTGGGTTGATTCTTGAATCACTCAACCATTGCAATCGTGGCTTTTGGTCGTATAAATTCGGTTTATCTCATTGAATTTGCATAACAAATGGCTCAAGAGGGATTGCCAACGCTTGGCGACTTTAGTGCAAAATTGAAGTTTAGTGTTTACAGTGTGTTTTTTTAAGTTCGGCGGTGCGTTGTCAACCCCTTAGCCGGGCGTTATGCAGTTCTACAGGCTCAACGGAAACTAAAAAGCGTCAGCCCAATATATTTGAACTGACGGAACTTTACTCTTTGTATCTCAGGTGTTTATTCTGCGGCTTTTACTCTGATTTTGCTTTTGGCAACGTCAGAAAGGTTTAGGCTAGAAATTGCAGCATTAGCTTCGTTTTCATTTGGCATTTCGACAAAAGCAAAGCCTTTTGATTGACCTGTTACTTGGTCTAAGACAAGCGTGCATTCGGCTACAGAGCCATGAGCTGAGAATAAAACACGAAGTTCTTGTTCAGTTGTAGAGCGAGATAGATTGCGAACTAAAAGTTTCATGATGAACCAATTGGTAGTAAATGACAGTGCGAATTGTGGCAGCTAAAGGTAAGTTTGGCTAAGCAATTCGTTCTTTACACTTAGTATTGGTTAAAAAACTGCATAACAAACGGTTAAAGAGGGACTGCCAACGCGTGGCGGTTTTTGTTCAAATCAACATTTGTGATTACGGTTGTTATTTTAAGTTCAGTGTTTTGCGTTGTCAGCCCCTTAACCGGGCGTTAGGTGCCAATCAGTTATCATCAGTTTTCAAGAAATAAATCGTGGAGAAAAAATGCAGTTTGCTAGTGCGTTTCAATATAAAAAATGGGCAAACGATGAGTTGCTTGAGTTAGGTGAAAAACAATTTTCACAGTTACCAGAAAACGATGCGACCTTTTTCGTTCGGATTTTGAATCACACAACGGTCGTGGATAGT
>NZ_CAWPDB010000059.1:0-4048 GCF_963886625.1 Vibrio sp. V23_P3S9T160 | reverse complement strand
GCACTTAAACTTGCGTGCAGCTTTCGGCGTTAAATCTTGACGCTTCATACTGGCAGCAATGGTTTTAACATTGTAGCGTTCACCGTTCTCAGACAGTTCTTTTTGGATACGCCTTGAGCCATCTCGGCCTTTGCTGTTGTCGAAAGCTTCTTTAACTTTTGTATCAAGCTGTTGGCGAATAGCCTCACGTTGGATGGCGTTGTGCCGATGCTTAATCCAGTAATAAAACCCACTTCGGGAAATCCCGAACACCTTAGCCATACGCACTATACTGAAGCACAGCAGGTGTTCGAGCATAAACTCGTAGCAATCTACTTTAGATTCTTCGCGAAGTAGGTGGCGGCCTTTTTTACAATTTCTAGCTCTTCAGCTTGCTCAGCCAACTGCCTTTTGAGCTTGGCAACCTCTGCGGTTAGCTCTTGCTCTCGCTGACTAGTACTGGTGTCTTTCTTCGAGTTCTTCCGCCACCCGTAGATTTGAGATTCGTGTAAAGAAAGCTGTCTTGCTGTCGCAGCTACTCCCACTTTATCTGCTAACTTCAGGGCTTCTGCTTTAAATTCAGGGGAATGTTTAATTCTAGTTTTCTTAGTTGTCATTGTTCACCTCGTTAGTGATTGTACTCACTTAACTCAGTGTCCAAAACTGCTGGGGCGGATCAACCTTAAATTACATATTGAACAACAGGAAATTGAGCAGAAAAGAATTGATGCTGAGAGTAAGGAGCTTGGAACGTTAGAAGATCTATTTCATAGCTATACGGAACAAATGAAAATCGACGGAAAGAGAACATATGAGACAGTGTTGAAATCGCTTAAAAAAGAGTGTTATCCGTATATCGATAAGAACATCAAAGCATGCGATGTAACTACGAATGATATCAAATACGTGATCAGTAAAGTGATCCAGCGTGGAGCTATCACTTCAAGTAATAGGGTTCGTAGCTATATTATGGCGGCGTTTAATCATGGAATGCGCTTTGACAACGATCCACGTTACTTCTCTTTAGAGTGTAAATTTGCCTTAAAATACAATCCAGTTTCACTAATTCCTAGGCAGAAAGATGGTGAGAGGGTCGGAGAACGATTCCTCGAATGGCGAGAATTACGTCGCTTTCTAAAAGATCTTCGTGAAAATTATGAGGTTGTGCCTGTTGGGCAAGACCTGAGGCATTTGCTTCAATTGTGTATCTATTTTGGAGGTCAGAGACCATATGAGGTGGTTACACTAGAGTGGTGGAATGTCGATTGGAAAGAGCGGTTCGTGTGTATTACTAAAGAGCGTTCAAAGAACAAAAAGGATCATATTGTACCGCTTAATGAATTGGCTTTTGAAATTCTTCAGAAACAATATGAGCTTTCTGGTGGTGGACGATATGTTTTTCCAAACCCCAAAGATGCAGAAGAACCTATGAGGACTAGCTCAATTTGTCGTGCAGTGACTCGTTATCGTGATGCCGTGGGGTTCGATAAGTTTGTGCCTCGAGATCTGCGTCGAACGTGTAAAACTTTGATGGGGGCATGCCGAATCAGCAAAGAATTGCGAGATCGTATTCAAAATCACGCCTTACAAGATGTGAGTACACGTCACTATGATCGCTATGACTATTTTGACGATAAGTTAGGTGGGCTTGAAATCTGGAGCAGTAAATTGAAAGAGTTGATTGGGTATGTTCCACCAGCGTTGTCAGTTGTACCTTCCGCTGAAACGTTACCTTTTCCAGACATTAAAAGTACTCAGTCGCTAAGAGCTAACCTTAAATAAATATTGTTTTTGAAAGCCCCTACTGGGGCTTTCTGTTGATTTTGTTGCTACCTAGTTTTTGTCTAGATCATTCAGGTGATCAAGTAAGTATTCGGTGTAGTAAAGCGGCATCACGATGTGCTCTTTCTCTGTTGCTGGAGAGCCTTGAGTACCTGTAAGTTTGATTGTCTTGTGGGGCTTGCACTTCTCGATGTAGGATTGCAATGATTTCGCACGGGTTCGCTTACCGCTTTTTACTTCTACAGGTACGATGCGACCTAGGTCATCAGCGATAATGAACTCTATCTCTGCTCTTGCGTCTCCCCAAGAGAAGCTTGGTTCAATACCTAGCGCAGCGATTTCCTGTTGAACATAGTTTTCGGCGACATATCCCTTGTATTCATATCCTTGCTGTTTGATTTCACGGTAACCAGTGCCGAGCATATGGTTCAATAGCCCGACATCAAAGAGAAATAGTTTAACCGTATTTTCCTTTTGATAAGCAGCTAAAGGAGAACGAGGCTGTCCTTCAATAGGATGATTTTTTAAAGCAAGCCGACACTTGTGAAGCCATGTGATCGCACTTTCATATTCAGTATAGCGAGACTTGCGCTCGTGAACTCCCTTGAACTTAAACCGTTTAACGGAGTCGTCGAATACCGAAGATAGTTGAGCGGGAATGCTTCGAAATACAGATTCGGTTAGCTGTGCGTCCACTTTTCCAGAGTACTTTCCGAAATCACGCATGTAGCCCTCAATTAAGTTCCTATGGACTTCAGACACGGCTTCAATGCGTTCAATAATACTGAGTTCTGAGTTTTCGAACCATGAGTTTACGGCTTCAGGCATGCCGCCAACAAAGTAATAGTCGGTCAGTAGTTCGATTAATTTTGTATGAGCCGCTGAAGAGTTCAGCTTTTGGTCAAATGCTTTTTGAAGTGCTTTTTCTCCAGATGCCCACAAGAATTCCCTGAAAGTCAGTGGCCTTAAGTTGTGCAGCTCAACTTTTCCAACGGGAAAGGACGTGAGCAATCCGATATTTGAACCACTGGCCGCAACATAAGCTTTGGGAGCCTTTTCTGCAAAGTACTTAAGAGCGGTGACCGCTCTTGGACATTCACCAATTTCATCTAAAATAAGAAGATCTGTCGATGGCTCGAAGATTTGTCCTGTTAAGAGTTCAATGTTGGTGATGATGTCATCAGGGTTTAGAGAGCCTGAAAAGGCTTCCATTAACTCAGGGCTTTCTAGAAAATCGATTCTTAGGACATTTTCGAATGTACTTCCTAATAGTTCCTGCAATAGGAATGTTTTACCAGTTTGTCTAGCACCGTCAATCAGCAAAGGCTTCCTTGTCGGCTTGTCTTTCCAGGTGAGTAGGTTTTCAAGTAGTGTTCGTTTCATCTAGCCACCTCAGTTAAAGTGCTTATCTGGTCGATTGTTTATTACACAAAAATGCGCAATAAAATGCAATAATAAACATTTTAACGCGCATAAAAATGTATTAAATAATACTTTAATGCGCGTAAAAGTGTTATTTGTGTATTTGTTCGAATGATAGTGTTGGGATTGTGAAGGGAGGGGATGAACCTATGCATCATTTCTGATTGGTTGCTGTGGCAAGGTGATCAATTATCGCAGCTAGAAAGCCCTAACGGACTTTCAGATGCCGAAGTTTCTTGCTAGCGAGTCCTTATAGGTAATAAGCTTTATTAGTAAGTAATCCACTGGTTAAGCGGACAGAACCCTTGGGGTTACAAATAAATGTGGTCTTACCGCCAGCAATGACTTTCTCTACAGCATCATGTTGATGCCCTGCTACCCAATACCTAGCTCTTGAGATCAACTGATTACTCAACCCTGCATGGTAGTAAGGAGCATAAACACTGCTGGCATTTGCTTCTACGGCGAAAGCTTCTTTGGAAGGAAGATGATGTGAAACAACAAGATCAACTTTTTCTGGGAGGTTATTAACGAACGCTTTGTACTGCTCTTCAATCATTTGATGGCTGATGTACTTTGTATCATTCATCAGTTCTGAGTACGCATCATGTAGTGGTCAACTAAAATTGGCCACGGTTTTAGAGTTTTCCCAATATAATCGTTCTGATTCATTGGGAGTTAGACCACCGTTATACTGATGTGGCCTGAGTTGGCAGTAATATCCGATAATGTAGCGGGTGATCTCTTGTTGAGCCTCAGCGAAGCTACGATAACCCACAGTTGGCACCCATTCCGTCTTCAGACTTCTAAAGAAGCGCTCTATCGGCGCATTATCCCAACAGTTTCCTCGGCGAGATAAACTCTG
>NZ_CAWPDB010000058.1:0-4072 GCF_963886625.1 Vibrio sp. V23_P3S9T160 | reverse complement strand
TTAAAAAATAAACAGTGTCAATTTTTGAAATAGTTATATTTATTTATAGTAATAGCGCTTTAAGTGTATATATATCATGAGCTTAGACTGATTACGTCGTGTGGATTTGTCAATCTTCGCTTCGCTACGAAAGCCAAAATCTCACACTTAAGTATAGTTATTCAAGTAAGGGGCTGCGCCCCTTCGGCACTTCGTGCCTACCCCGCTTGACCTGCGCATTAGATATGTATAATAGAAAACAACCAGTAACTTATTGATTTATATATAATTAATTTTATTTCTAAGTTATTGTTTTTACTGGTGTTTTTGTATATCTAAAAAGCCCTTATAAATCAATGACTTACACTTCTCTGCGAGAAGTGATATAGCAATTATAGGCGTTTTTTATGAAAAATCCCTTATAAATCAATGACTTACGACTTTGACATATCTACCTTAACAAAGGGCGTGAAAGAAACAAGCTCAGTTGCACGTAATGTAGTTTCTAACTTGTCGTAGTATTGCTCAATCATCGCAACGCTAGTACCGCAGTGTTTTGCCACAAGATAAACTTGAACGCCCTCTAGAAGTTTGTTAGTGATGTACGTATGACGAAACGAGTACAGTGAGTAAATCGAGTCAATACCACTATGCTTGATGAACTGCTCAAATATCTTAGAAAAGTCAGGCTTCTTATCATTCTCAGAAGGTCTAAATGCATAGATATTGTTTCTCTTCAAATCTTCGAAAGAAACATCGTCAATGCCGTGAATTTCACGAGCAAGTTTCTGAAGAATAGCAAAAGCCACAGAGCAAATTGAGATTCTTCTCAAGCCTTTTTCGTAATTCTTAGTCTTACCGCCATCAATTTTTATGCTATACGCATAAGAATCATTTTTAGCTATTCGCTCTAATGTCGAGAAGTTTAAGCTCAGAATTTCTTCTCCTGGGCGAACACCTGTTAGCAGCATAAATGAGCACATCTCACGAAGAATCAATCTATACTGTCGAGTTAGAGCCTTTCTACCGTTAGCGGCATCAATAAAAGAGGGGAAAGAGTCCTTAATCTTCAAAAGAAGCTCGTCACTAAAACTAGCTCGCGGATTGGGACTTTTAACAGAAGCAGAAGGAATGTCAGGAACTTCATAAGACTTCATTAAACGATTCTCAACAGCGTAATCAAAGATGTGCTTAAAACACTTTCTCTGATTAGAAAGAGTTGTCTTACTAGAAGCCGTTTCAATGATCTTCTTCATCTCAAGAGCATCAAGCTGTTTAACTTTAAGCTTACAGAAAGCAGGCTTTATCACATTTTTAAGAATTGAAGAATGCAGTGCTTGCTGACTCTTCTTGTTGCCAGTTTCTTCAACATGCTTATCAAAGTTTTTAATTAGCTCATCGCATATCTTTGAAACAGAAGATTTAGACTGCTCAAAAATCTCGGGGGTTAAATTCTTTGTGTAAGAGAAATAATAAGAGTAAGCCAGCGTTGTAGCTTCCTCTTTGTCATCAGTTTTCAAAGAGCACCTAAAGTCACCGTCTTCAGTCTTCAAATAGACATAGAAGTTCTTTGATTGCTTCTGCTTATAGATAGCTAGACCCTCTCTCAGTCTAATGTATTCATAATTGCTCATTTTATAGTTTCCTTTATAGTGTTTCAAAAGAGCGTTTAAGTTACTGTAGTTGCTAGGGTCTGTCAATATGCGGTTAGTTCAAAATCCGTTTCCTTCGGGAGTGGCGGTTCAAGTCCGCCCACCGGTACCATAATTTAAACAACAAAGCCTCGACGAAAGTCGGGGCTTTGTTGTTTTTGTCCTCGAAATAATAGTCCACTATCTTAGATAAATGGGACTCTTTTGATAGCCTTCACACACTTCTATACTGAACAGCGCACATTTCTCGCTTCTAGCCATACACATTTATATCAACACTACTAATATGTAGTTGATGAACTTTTGAGTGGCTTCTTTTAAACTCATTAACTACTTAGTACTTAAGGTGTTATATAAATTGTGGCAAGCATAAAAATCACAGTAGATAGATTGCAGCCTGGCCTGCACATTAAGTTGCCCGTAAAGTGGAACGAACACCCCTTTCTTTTTAATAGCTTTAAGATTAAATCCCAAGAACAGATTCAATTGATAAAACACTTGGGGATTCAACATGTTTATATCAATCCTGCGCAAAGCGATACTCAACCCTTACCTGTCAATACGCAGCCGGAAGCTATAGAAGAATCTTCAGAGATGGAGAGTGAGGCTGAAAAATTGTGGGAAGAGAAGCAGAAACGGATTGAAAAGTTGAACGCATATCGTAGGCGAGTTCTAAACTGTGAAAAAGAGTTTGAGCGTTCTCTATCCCGTATGCGTGCGGTAATGAACAAGATACGCAATCGGCCAGAGGATGCGATAGATGAAGCTTCAATTTTGGTTGAAGATATCGTCGATAAGCTACTGAGTGAAGATAGCGTTACGCTGCATTTAATGAATGGCAAAAGTGAGTTTGAAGACATCTACTTTCATTCACTCAACGTTTCGGTCATTGCAATGATGATAGGAAAAGCGAAAGGGTATGATGCTCAAAAAATCAAAGAACTTGCTTTTGCTGCGCTGTTTCATGATATAGGCAAAATTAAGGTTCCCACCGCGATTGTTAGAAAGAAAACAACACTAACAGAGCCCGAACAAAATTATCTCAAATTACATACTAAGTATGGTTTGGGTATTGCGAGTCATATCGATAGCTTTCCAGAAAGTGCAAAGAGAGTAATAGAACAGCATCATGAACTTAATGATGGCAGTGGGTATCCGCTTGGTTTAAAGGAAGCGGCTATTGATGAGCTTTCACAGGTCATTACGGTCGCGAATGTATTTGATAATTTGTGTCATCCCAATATCGTTGCAGAGCAGAAGATTCCTTATATTGCACTTTCCTATATGTATAAGCATTGTAATCACTTATATAGTAACGAAAACTTAAACGTATTGGTTAAATTTATGGGCGTTTTCCCTCCAGGAACCGTTGTTCAGCTTTCTAACAATATGGTTGGGTTAGTCATCTCCGTAAACGCCAGCCACTTACTATATCCTAATGTATTGATTTACGACCCTTCGGTTCCGCGAACCCAAGCGCCCATTATTGATTTAGCTGATCGAGATTTGAAAATTGTTAATGCCATTCTTCCGCATAAACTTCCGGATAAAATCCGCGACTATCTTAACCCACGCTCTAGAATCTCTTATTTCTTCGATAGTGATGAGTAATATGCTTCTTTGTACTGCCTCAGTGCGGGCTTTCAGTGACGAAGAAAAATACGCAATATGAGAGTGTCACCTAAATGCTCTGGTGATAACAGGGAGATTTAGAGAGGGAAATAGGTCGCTAATTAACCGATATTTAACGCTTTGGTGTCTTTTTGTTCACTTGAGCTATCAGGAGGTACTTTTTTCTAAAAACCGCTTGCACTCATCTTAGTTCTCCCTATAATGCCGCCTCACTGACACGGCACAGCCAGTAAGGGTTCAAGCCCAACCAGCAGCCAATCAGTAGGTCAAATCAGTAAGACGAAATAATTTAATAAAGTGTTTGACACTTTTCATTATCTCGCTAGAATGGCCGCCTCTTCAAAGGAAGCCTCGGCAAGCCAGAGAAGAACGCTCTTTAACAATATAAACCTATCAATCTGTGTGGGCACTCGTTGATGATAATCAAAAAGATTTATCAATGAACTGAGTGACCAATCAAAATCAAGTTTACTTGATTTTGGCACAGTCAATTCATTGTTGTTCTGTTGGAACAACAATAGCTTTAAAATTACGTTTTACTTTCGAGTAAGAGCAGTTTTGAAGTCAGTATTCATTGAGCCGGTCTTAGGACCAACAAAACTTTAATTGAAGAGTTTGATCATGGCTCAGATTGAACGCTGGCGGCAGGCCTAACACATGCAAGTCGAGCGGCAGCACAGAGGAACTTGTTCCTTGGGTGGCGAGCGGCGGACGGGTGAGTAATGCCTAGGAAATTGCCCTGATGTGGGGGATAACCATTGGAAACGATGGCTAATACCGCATGATGCCTACGGGCCAAAGAGGGGGAC
>NZ_CAWPDB010000057.1:0-4355 GCF_963886625.1 Vibrio sp. V23_P3S9T160 | reverse complement strand
CTGTATCGTTATGATCTAATGTATGCTGAGGAATAACTAAATCTGGAAACTTTAAACTGCGAATTATTTCAATTCTTTCTTCGAATGGTACTGCTGGTGGTTTTTTATAGCTACATACAAGTTCATCAGTACTAACACCAACAATAAGAGTACTCCCTAGCCCTCTTCCATACTGAATCATTTTTAAATGATTACTATGGAAAAGGTCAAATGTTCCTGATACATATACAATTTTATCTTTCATAGATTATCCTTCAATTCCATTTTAATTAATATTCGAATAGGTGTAATTATAATAGCCATAACTACTCGACGCTTTCTTCTCTACTGCATTAAAGATCACACCTTTCACTTCAATACCTGCTTGTTCAAAACGGTTTCTGGCGACATCAATCTCTTTGGCGGTATTTAGGCCAAAGCGTGCCACCATTAACGTTGTACCAGCATGGGCACCCACAATGCTTGGGTCAGTCACCGCAAGTACTGGCGGGGTATCAATAATCACTAGGTCATAATTTTGTGAAGCCCACTCAACCAAAGCTTTAAAACGTTGGTGCATAAGCAGTTCTGAAGGGTTGGGTGGCACTTGGCCGCGCGTCATAATGTCTAAGTTATCTACTTGGGTGGTTTTGATCGCTTGCGCGTAATCAATTTTGCCACTGAGCAGGTCTGAAAGGCCATTTTCCCAGGTTACGCCGAAAGGTTGTTGTAAGTAGCCTTTGCGCATGTCGGCATCAATCAGCAACACTTTTTGCCCAGTTTTGGCTACAACCGCAGCAAAGTTGGTGGAAACAAACGATTTACCAATGCCCGGCGCAGGGCCAGAAATCATCACTACGTTATTTTTGGCTTCCAACATCGCAAAGTGCAAACTGGTCCGCAGGCCGCGTAGCGCTTCAATGGAAAGGTCCGCCGGGTTACTTTCCGCCAGCAGCATCATCTCTTGCAGGGATTTACGCTTTTTATTGATTTTTTCTGCCAATTCCAACTGCAGAATCGACTTAGGTACACTGGCGTAAACCGAAAGGCCAAGCTGTTCAATATCGTCTGGGTTTTCTACGCCGCGGTGCAGCGCCGCTTTCACCAATACCCCGCCAATGCTGAGCATGCCGCCAAGCAAGGTCGCGAGTACAACAAGCAGTGGTTTTTTCGGTTTCACAGCTTTTGCGTAGGTAGCTGCGCTGTCTAAAATGCGCACATTGCCGACCGTTCCGGCTTTAATGATGTTCAGCTCTTGCACTTTGTTCAGCAATTGGATGTAAATTTGCTGGTTTACTTGTACGTCACGCGTCATGCGTAAAATTTCGCGCTGGGTTTTAGGCAGCTTTTGTACTTGCTGATTTAAGCGCTCTTTTTCACCAAGCAAGACTTGGCGTTTATCCAATAGTGATTTGTACGCTGGGTGGTCAGTGGTGAAACGCTGGCTCACTTCACTTTCTTTAAACGTGAGTTCGTTAAGCTGCGCTTCTAGCTTCACCATCACTTCTAAGGTGGATTTCGCTTCTAAGCTTAAATCAATCGAATCATTGGCTTGGCGGTAGCGGTTTAATACATCTTCCGCGCTGTCTAATTCGGTTTTAATGGTTGGCAGGTGGCCTTTTAAGAAAGCTAAACTTTTTTCCGCTTCTGCCGAATTGCGCTGCACGTTCTGCAAAAAATAGTTTTGGCTTATGTCATCCAAAATGGCTTGAATTTGGTTAGAGTTTTCGCCGGTAAAAGAGAGTTCAACAATGCCAGTTTGTTTACCGCGTTCAGTCACTGATAAGTTATCTTTCAGCCATTTAATCGCATCTAACTCGCTTTGTTTGCTGATGTTAAATGCAAAATCGCTATTAGCATCTAAATCGGTGACGAACAGTTGGTAATCATCACTTTTTGCCAGTTCACCTACTTTACCACTGAGCATTACGCGGCCATCTTCACGCACTAACTGGTAGGTTTTTTGTTCTGCATCCTGCACCACTATTTGGTGGCCCGTTTGCCATGCATAACTTGGTAATTCAAAGCGGCTGACTTGAATGCGGTTTATTTGCCCGCGAAGGCGCGCAATGCCTTTACCAATAACGGGAAAGTAATCCGGCTCAACTAAGGTTGTTAGGTTAAATTTATGAACAGTGTCGCCTAAAATCATCCGTGATTTGATGATTTCAATTTCAGTGGTGGCGGATGATTCAGAAGAGAAGAGATCGCTCATTTCCCCGCCGACTAATGATGAAATGCCGCCAGAGCCTTTTTGTTCGATTTGAATCAAAGCATCGGCTTTGTATATCGGTGTTGAGAGCAAGGCAAAGGCAATGCCAAAGATAGCAAAGAAAGTGGTCGTCGCGAGAATGATCCATTTGCCATCCAGCAGAAGGCCAAACAATTTACCGAGATCGATTTCGTCAGAAGTGGTGTCGACGCGTTGTTTAATCTGTTGTGCTGTCATTGTGTTTAAAGTCCTAACGGCCTGTTTTGGCTTATGGTGATTACAGCTTTTTGGCCCAAGCTTGCGCGGCTTGGTCAATTAACTGGTAGGCATGGTCAAATGCTTCTTTGCTTTGGCGATATGGGTCTGGGATGTCTTGCTGGCCTATCCATTGCCCAAATAGCATGGCTTTGCCGCGTGCTTCAGGGGCTATCTCACTTAATGCACTAATGTGCCCCTTTTCCATCACGAGAATTAAATCATACTGGCTGCAAAGCGCTGATGTGAGCTGCTGCGATGCATGACCAGCTAAATCAATGCCATGTTCTGCAGCAACTTGGCTGGCCATGGTATCGGCGGGTTTGCCCTCAAGATGGCTTTTGGCGCTAGCAATGCCAGCCGAAGCCACTTCTTTATTCGGCAATAGCTTTTGTAATACTCGCTCGCCTGTTGGTGAACGGCAGATGTTACCGACACACACCACTAATATTTTAGAAAACACGTTTTTTCTCTTATTTACTGTTCAGTTATGGCCAATTTTTCACCCGTAACGCACCTTCAGACAGCTCATTAAAGCCGTTGATGGTTGGCAACAATTGCCTGATCAAACGGTTCCAGCGCCCAACGGGCGTGGTGGTGACATACACCACATCATAAGGTTGCAGTTCAAACTCTGTGCCCATGACTAACGCCGTCGCATCTTGCATATTGAGCTGGTAAATATTGGCGATAGGGTCATCTTGGTTGGGCGCTGCGTGGCTTAACACGGCTTGCTGTTGTTGCGCGCCGCGAATCACAAAAATACCCGTGGCATCGGCTTCGTATTCATTAATGCCGCCGACTGTGCTCAAGGCTTCGGTCAGGCTCATACCTGTACGGTCAATTTTCAGCATTTGTGGCTGTTTGACTTCGCCCATCACAAACACTTTTTGCCCGTCGTTACGTGGCACATGTACGATATCGCTATCGCGCAGTAAGCGGTTTTGCGTTAAATCGCCTTTCTGGATCAAAGCATAAAGAGAAAGAAGTTCCTCTTTACCATTACGAGTCAGCGTCACATTGCGCCAATCTGCATCCGTGGTAATACCACCAGCACGGTTAATGGCATCTAATAATGTTAAGGGAATATTTGAGATGGCTTGCTGACCCGGCGTTTTAACTTCACCAGTAATGTAGGATTTTTGCGAGCGAAAAGAAGCGACGTTGACATCGACCTGAGGCGATTCAATGTACTTAGCTAACTTTTCTGAAATCACTTGGCGGATTTCCGTTACGGTTTTGTCAGCCACACTCACTTCACCAATGTAAGGGTAAAAGATGGTGCCATCCGCATGGACCCAGTTACCCGCTTCTGCCGAACTGCGGTATGAACCGGCAGGAATGGTTAGCTCTGGGTGATCCCAGATGGTGATATTAAGCACATCACCAGGGCCGATATAATATTCGTAGCGAGCAATTTCTTGTTCTAACGGAGCATTGGGTTGAGTAATAGGCTGATTTTTATATTTTTTCAGCTCTTTAATAAAAGCAGGAGTAAGGGGGTAGACATTCACTTGAGAAGATAAGGATTCGTTGCTTTCTGCTTCCCATGCGGCATTTTTTTCGCCTGTAGGTAGGTGTGAACCCGGAATGGTGCACCCCGTTAAAACTACTGAGGCGATAATCAAAGGCAAATACTTTTTTGACACGCGAACGTTCCTGCTATTTCAATCACAGTCATGACCAAGGTGCTTATATGAAGCCAAGGCACATGAGTAATGTGTTTATATATCAATGTGCTAGAAGTCATAAATAAAAACTTGCTGGCACGCTACCGCCCTAGGGTGCTCCCTATGACGGTGTTAAATACGTTTAAGCCGATGATAATTGAAAATAGGTTATTCATTAAAATGCAGCACAGCACCCACTAATCAGACTTTCAAATTACAATATAGTCAATAAAGGAGTA
>NZ_CAWPDB010000056.1:0-4497 GCF_963886625.1 Vibrio sp. V23_P3S9T160 | reverse complement strand
CTCCAGTTGAGATTTATGAATGAATCAGATGAGTTATCTAAGAGCAGTTGTGAGCCGATATTAAAAGGCAAAGCATGGAAGCTAATGTGGCTAAAGCTAGAAAGAAAAGGGCTACCGAAGGAAGCTCCGGACATATCATGGGCTTACAGAGGTATTGCTCGATTAGGGGGTTGGAAGAATACAAAGCGAACGGGTCGTGCTTCTATAAAGACATTATGGCAAGGATGGTTTAGGTTACAAACCATCCTTGAAGGGTATGAACTGGCTAAGTCTCTTGATTCACCAGACTTGTGATCAAGAGACAGGGCTATGCGCCACCCTTAGGGGATTAATGGTGAGAACTCGTCAGTGAAGTATGCCTAGCTCCTTCGCTTCTTCAATGGTTAAACCACTTTCTCGAATCTCTCTTAATGCTTCAATACGACGGCGAGCTTCGGCTGATTTAAGGTTTTTAACTGGTTTTTGAGTTTCTACTTCTTCCGTGAAGTCCCACTTATTTGCAATATCAGTCATTTCGTCATGGTCAATAGAATTTATGGACATTGTTACCTCCGAACAAACCACGTAAGGGACATGTAATCTGTAGCAAACGACATTTGATTTGTTAAGCATATTTCGTCCATATTGTGATTTTGGCGATGGTTTAGAAACCTTATTTTTAAAACTATTAATATTACTTTGCCAACCTTGCTAGACGAGGCTAAATTTAAATATTGCGTACATGAATTCAATCGTTTTAGCGCTCATTTTATACTGGTGCATACTATCGCAGTCCCCCCTACCCCACGCTCTTTCAATGTGCTGATTTTTAGCACATGGTTCCCCATTTCTGTTTGGCAAATAAGCTTGAAATGCACCAGACTGTAGTTAATACATTTAAAGTTGTAGGTAAGACGCGATGTGTAAGCTTCACGACTGGTTAACCGAGATCCATCAATGGCATCTGAACAAGCGCTATGACCAGGTGGCTCAATTACAACCTCTGATCCTTAATGCTCCACAAGAGATCTGGGGGCCGGATCTGAGTGATGATCAAAGTAAAGCAATTGCTTGTTGGCTTGATGCTTGCCTGCGCCAATATGAGTACTACAAGCTCATTGACGGTGAGCTTGCCTTCCAATATCTGCAGCTTGCTTACGCTCGTTTTCAGCGTTGTGTCTCGGAGCCGAGTAGTGAACTTGAGTTAAAATCTTGGTGTATAAAACGGATGCAGCAGTTGATGGTACTGAGTTTGGAGCATCTCAACCAACAGCACGTTGATGAGGCCTTATCCCGAAGTTTAATTGATGCTCATGTTCGATTTCTTGCATATTACGCGTGGAACGATGATCAAGGTATAAAGCGAGGGTATTAATTGATTGCAGGGATCAACAGATAAAAAAATAGCGAGTTATATAACTCGCTAAAAACATATATGAGCCAATCTATTAATTCATCAGATAGGACAAAAGGTTGTCTATTCGTTTCCTATACTAACGAACCTTCTAAAACAAAATGTCAGCTACATGTCAAGGTTGTGTTGTAAATTGGTTTTAAATACCTTTTAAATACCAATAGCGACTTCATCAAGTGCCCGGAATACGGATTCATCTAAATGCCCCTCGTACACTTGCTTGCACACTTTGCGGCGTACCGCGAGACCCGAGATCAAACGTTCGATCGATAAATGTTTATTCTCGTTTTTCGTGTTATAGAGCTCGATCAATTTACTTAACGTCTCATAAGAGATCGCCTCATTTCCAACCCTCAGCCAATCCAGCTTATCAATCAGCTCTGTACACTCTTCCTTGATAGAGGATGGTGGATGCCCAGTCATTGCTGATAACGCCGTTATACTGCGTTCTAGGGCCTCTGGAGAGGTATATTTAGATAAGGTAATCGTAATTTCATCGGCATTGATCTCTACTAGGTGTTTGCGCTGCTTAACTCTTCGTCCCAGCTTACCCTTTGGAGACGGCGCTTTACGTTGAATAGGTTCAAATTCACCATCAATGATCTCAGAAAGCTCTTCTAGTTTTTGCTTCGAAACCATCTCATTGCGCAGTGGGTTAGGCAACGTTGGAGCCATGTTGCGTTTGCCTGCATTGGTGGTACGAGCGCGCGAGTAGCGCAGGACTTCTTCCACATCGCATTTAATGTCGACTTGGTAATCCATCACTTTTTCTTTATCCACCAGTGTGGTGACCGTCAAATGATAGCCCCAAAGATTCACGACAAATAACGAATCGCTGCCCTTTCCTTCCGATAATCGTTTTAGCTCACGGACAAGATCCATCGAAAAACGACGCCATTCGATATTACGGGCCAACTTTTGGTTCAATTCACTCAGTAGCATGCTGTCGGTATGGCGACGCGACATGCGACTGCGAAAATAGGAGTAGAGTTGGAAGACCAACGTATGTTGCTTTAGGATCTCTGGTGGAAACAAGAAAAAGTAATCGCGAGTGAGTAACTCTTCGTAGAATGAAGGCTCCCACACCAAAATGTACAAATTAGGTTTGATCCTAATTTCACCATCAGCCCCTTCCGTTGGCGCTTCTTCAGAAGCGGTGATCGTTCTTGCTAGGAACCGAAAACGATCACTCTTAAATCCTTCTGGCATGTTTTCACTCAGCCAACGGCCGGTTAACTCATGCAGTTGGAAGTCTGTAAATTCAATCCGATCAATACTATCGCGAATAGAATCTCTTGCTGGGCCACTATCTTTTTTACCGCGAAGCGACAAAATGTCAGTAATGTACAATGGGGTTTTATTCGGTGTGTGTTTGGTATTAAGTTGGTAATCTTCTTGGTGGTGATCGTGGTATTGCACCGTTAAGGTGAACAGTGCAAACAGTGTCATTAGATCATCGACTGTCATGATATTTTTGGAAGAACGAGTTTCAATGATCGCACGGGTACCAGAAATCGATACCATTGATTTCTGGTAGCTTTTACGAGTTCTCGGTGGAGCTAATGCTTGATCAATGATCCCAGCCCAATTGGTGGGTGAAACTACAAACTGATCCGCTTCGTCTTTCATCGCTGGTGGAATATTTAGCCCATGCTCTGTCAACAAACGCTTATTGACCTGAGTTTGAGCCAGCGCTTTTGAACGCTTGCGTTTTTCTGTCTGTTTTACTGATTCAGTTACCAGACTGGTTGAACCAAGCACAGAGATGAGCTTATTTGGGTTAACAAATTTATGCAGCATTGTTTTGCCAGCTAAACCTTCTTCAAATCTCACCGGGATCTGTTTAAATAAACCAATACTTACTGCAGCACGCAGCCGTTGCTGAATAGCCGCTCTGGTCAATTGGCCATCGGTTGCTTCAATTAACTCTGTTGTCGAGACTAGCCCATCTTGGCTGCGAAAACCTCTTAATGAGATCAGGTTAAGAAGTTCAACGATACTTTTGGTAACACCTTTAAAATGTTGGTATTGATCAACCCAATCAACAGCAGTTTCTGAAACTTCAAAAAGATGCCCATCTTTGTGGCTCCTTGGTGCTTTGATCAATATTTTTTCGTCTGCGTTCATTATTAGATCCGTATCACACTAGCCGTAATATCGCTATAGTTCCAATAGAATAAAGAAAAAGAGATCATAAATAAAGAAAAACTTATTGCTTTTAAATAACTGATCTTTTTGATTATTCTGATCTATATTGCTTATATGATCTAATGATCAGGCCTTAATGAGCAGCCTAATTGATTGTTTTATAGGGATAAAAAAAAATCCCCTTCAGAAGCATGATCATAGAAAACTGAAAACATGATCATTGTAGAGAAGAAAGCATGATCAATCACATTCCGAACGATGATCATCAGACGACTGAATCAATGATCAAACACTTTCTTAAAGCATGATCATGGCTCATGTACAACTTATCCACATGATGAGTTGAAGTGATTATTTTATTTGAGCTAGATGAAGAATATGGGCTTGGTTTTTCTTTGGAAAGATGATCAAGGAAGTGCATTAAATGTTCTTTCAAAGTCGATTTTGGCATAAACACGAATTGAAATGACAAATAACTCTTTTAACGGCTTCTATTATAAGGAGTGAGAGTGTGTCGAAAGCATGATCAAGAGCGTATTGAAGAAGGTTTTGTTATTTGGTGTGTTTTAAATTTTACTTGTTATGTACTAGGTATCTTGCTCAGCCCCTATTCCATCTGCAATCCCCCGTAATTATGCGCTATTTTTACATGCTTCCGAGCTTAAATCACACTTGATCATTGATCCGATGAAGATCCGTTTGTTTTCTGATTATTTGCTGATAAGGAAGGCGCTAATTCCTCTTGATCATTGTTCCTGTGGCGAGGGATCTCTTCGGACGCATGATCATCATGTTAGCCTTGATCATGCGTCCTGGCACCCTGACGAAAAGGATAAGTTTCCCCTGCCCTGTCTCTCTAGTTATTATTATTCATGTTGTACGATTATTTAATTGATCTGCAGGGGGAACATCATTCCAAATGACACATACCGTAAATTATGCTGCTTCTCTAATCG
>NZ_CAWPDB010000055.1:0-56318 GCF_963886625.1 Vibrio sp. V23_P3S9T160 | reverse complement strand
GTTTTAACTGATGTCACACCAGCTCATTGCTTGGTTGCCTTATTTTTTTTATTCCATAGAATAGAAGCCATTACTAGCCTAATGGCTTTTTTTGTTGCTGAATTCCACAAATTGTCTATCGTTTAATCAAGTGATTATAGAAAAACAAAACTGAATAACGATTTTCAGAAGTGCGGCCACAATTTCTCTGATTTAAGGCAAATATTCTCACCTATGCAAGGTTTAGCAAAACTGCTTGTGATAGAAGACGATCCGCAGATCCGTCTCAATCTAAGTAACATTTTAGAATTTGTTGGAGAGCACTGCGAGGCGATCGAGTCATCCCAAATCAAGGATATTGATTGTTCAAGATTGTGGGGGGGCTGCATTATTGGATCGCTAAAAAGTGAGCAGTTAACTGATGAGATAGCTCAGTGGTTGACTAAGGCCAACTATATTCCACTTCTAATGGCAAACAAGCAGCCATATTCATTGGAAGAATTTACTCAATACGTCGGTGAACTTGAGTCACCCCTTAATTACCCTCAACTGAGTGACGCATTACGACATTGCAAAGAATTTTTAGGACGTAAAGGCGTGCAAGTTCCCTCTACATCGCGTAAGAATACCTTATTTCGTAGCCTTGTAGGCCAAAGTCATGGTATCCAAGAAGTTCGTCATTTGATTGAGCAAGTCTCAGGCACAGAAGCTAATGTGCTGATCTTAGGTGAATCTGGAACGGGCAAAGAAGTGGTTGCGCGTAACATCCATTATCATTCTGCACGCCGCAACGGCCCGTTTGTGCCGATTAACTGTGGTGCGATTCCGGCTGATTTACTTGAAAGTGAATTATTTGGTCATGAAAAAGGGGCGTTTACCGGAGCGATAACTGCGCGTAAAGGTCGTTTTGAGCTTGCCGAAGGCGGTACTTTATTTCTCGATGAGATCGGTGATATGCCGATGTCGATGCAGGTAAAGTTGTTGCGTGTGTTACAAGAGCGCTGCTTTGAACGTGTGGGCGGTAACACCACCATTAAAGTGAATGTGCGTGTGGTGTCAGCGACTCACCGCAATTTAGAAAACATGATTGATGATGAATCATTTCGTGAAGATCTTTACTATCGACTCAATGTTTTCCCAATTGAAATGCCAGCGCTAAAAGATCGCAAAGACGACATCCCATTGCTGTTACAAGAACTCATGACACGTATGGAAGCGGAAGGTGGACAGCCATTTTGTTTTACCCCGCGAGCTGTCAATTCGTTAATGGAACACAATTGGCCGGGCAATGTTCGTGAACTAGCGAATTTAGTTGAGCGGATGATCATTCTCTATCCAAATAGTCTCGTCGACGTCAATCATTTACCAACTAAATACCGCTATAGTGATATTCCAGAATTCCAACCAGAGCACAGCTGCTATGGCTCTGTTGAAGACCAAGAACGTGATGTGCTGGCGGGTATTTTCTCTGAAAACTTCAGTTTTGAAGACGTCGAAGAGATGCACGAAAATCTCAACGCACCGCAGTCATTGCCTCCTGAAGGCGTGAATTTGAAAGAGCTATTGGCGGATTTGGAAGTCAATATGATCAACCAAGCCCTTGAAGCTCAAGGCGGAGTGGTAGCGCGTGCCGCTGATATGCTGGGTATGCGCCGTACGACCTTGGTTGAAAAAATGCGCAAATACAATATGCAACGGTGATTCAAAAAACAGCATGGGTAAAGTTTAGTCAATATATTGGCAATGGATTAATTCTTTGATTTTAAAGAAAAATAGCCTGGCATGTATTTTGCGTGTTAGGCTATTGTTGTTTTATAGGTAGAATTTCGACATGCAGTCTCCTGACACACCCATTAATCAATCTCACTTAGATTCTGTAGAGGATCAAGTTGAGCGCTATAAACAGGTTCTTGATGTGATGCCTGCTGGCGTCATTTTGCTCGATACTCAAGGAGTAGTCAGAGAAGCTAACCCTGAAGCTCAGCGGTTATTGCAAGTCCCATTGGCGGGTGAAAAATGGTATTCCGTCATTCAAAGTGCTTTTGCGCCGAGAGAAGATGATGGGCATGAAATCTCGCTGCGCAATGGTCGTAAAGTTAGATTAGCCATTTCAGCATCAGCAACAGGCCAATTGATATTAATCACCGATTTAACCGAAACTCGGTTACTTCAATCGCGCATCAGTGATTTACAGCGCTTATCCTCACTCGGTCGAATGGTGGCGTCTTTGGCACACCAAGTTCGCACACCGTTATCCAGTGCCATGCTCTATGCCTCAAATTTAGGTGCCCCTAACTTGCCAAACGCTACAAGAGAGCGTTTTCAGTCTAAGCTGATGGATAGGCTTCATGATCTTGAAAAACAAGTCAATGATATGTTGTTGTTTGCCAAAGGTGGTGACAATAAAGTCATTCAGCCGTTTACAGTGACAGACTTGGTCAACGAATTTGTTCCCATGGTGGAAACGGCATTAAAAAATAGCGCAATTGATTATCATCAGGAAGTGGAACAAGAAGGGACAGTGGTGTTAGGCAATGCAAATGCCATTGCCTCTGCACTGAGTAACTTAGTGATGAACGCAATACAAATTGCGGGTAAGGCGTCACAAATTGATGTCTTTTTTCGCCCGGTAAATGGTGAGCTGAAAATCTCGGTACAAGACAGTGGCCCGGGAGTCCCTGCTGCGCTGCAAAGCAAAATTATGGAACCGTTTTTTACCACTCGCTCACAAGGAACGGGGTTAGGGTTAGCGGTGGTACAAATGGTCTGCCGCGCCCATGATGGGCGATTGGAATTAATTTCAGAAGAAGGGGAGGGTGCTTGCTTTACTATGTGCATTCCACTCGAGCGTCATGCCCCTTCTTCACCAACAGAGACTGGAGAAGGATGATGGCTCAAAGCAAAGTCTTAATCGTTGAAGATGATGAAGGTCTACGCGAAGCGTTAGTCGATACTTTGGCGCTGGCCGGTTATGAATGGCTGGAAGCTGATTGCGCCGAAGATGCACTGATTAAACTCAAAGCACATCCTGTTGATATTGTTGTCTCTGACGTTCAAATGGCTGGCATGGGTGGCCTTGCACTGCTGCGCAACATCAAACAGCATTGGCCCAATTTACCCGTGTTGCTGATGACGGCGTACGCCAATATTGAAGATGCGGTCTCGGCAATGAAAGAGGGCGCCATTGATTACATGGCAAAACCCTTTGCCCCCGAAGTGCTACTCAACATGGTTAGCCGTTACGCGCCAGTGAAATCGGATGATAACGGTGATGCGGTTGTTGCCGATGAGAAAAGCCTGCGCTTATTGTCACTTGCCGACAAAGTGGCAAAAACCGATGCTAACGTCATGATTTTGGGCCCAAGTGGCTCAGGAAAAGAGGTCATGTCTCGCTACATTCATAACTCATCTCCGCGTAAAGATGGGCCATTTGTGGCGATCAACTGCGCCGCCATTCCAGACAACATGCTCGAAGCCACCTTATTTGGTTATGAAAAAGGGGCATTTACAGGTGCGGTACAAGCTTGTCCGGGTAAATTTGAACAAGCACAAGGTGGGACCATTTTACTCGATGAGATCAGCGAGATGGATCTGAACCTACAAGCAAAACTGCTGCGTGTACTCCAAGAGCGTGAAGTGGAACGCTTGGGGGGGCGTAAAAGCATTAAGCTTGATGTCCGCGTATTGGCGACCAGCAACCGCGACCTAAAGCAGTATGTGCAGGAAGGCAATTTCCGTGATGATTTATATTATCGCCTCAACGTCTTCCCAATCTCATGGCCAGCGCTACGTGACCGCAAAGGGGATATTGAACCGCTGGCTCACCACCTTGTAGAGCGTCACTGCACTAAGCTTGGTTTACCTGTGCCTCGTATCGCGCCGCAAGCCATTAACAAGTTGCTTAGTTACGCTTGGCCGGGCAACGTCCGTGAACTTGATAACGTCGTGCAACGCGCGCTGATCTTGAGCGAGCAAGGAGACATTGCAAGTGAACATATCTTGTTGGAAGGGGTTGATTGGCAAGATGCTAGCAGCCTGCAACAAGTCGTAGAGCGCAGCGATATTGCCACACCAGAGATTAAGCCTGTAGCACAAGCCGAAGTGAACAAGCTGTTTAATAACAATGGCGCTGCATTGGGTGATGAGCTGAGAGATCAAGAGTACACCATTATCATGGATACTTTAGTCGAGTGCCAAGGCCGCCGTAAAGAGATGGCTGACAAGCTCGGAATTAGCCCTAGGACACTGCGTTATAAATTAGCGAAAATGCGTGATGCAGGAATTGATATCCCGAATTAACCCCAAAGTGGGTGATGGCATATAAATTGCTGCATCACAGAAAGAAGCAGCACAGCAGTCAAAGATTTGGCGTTAGAGGTAGCAATGAGACTTGATGGTTTAAACAGCGAAATGCAAACAATGATGTTGGAAGCAACCAATGCTCGTCCTACGGCAACTGGACAAAGTGTGAGTGCTGATTTTGGCGACATGCTTTCCAAAGCCATTAATAACGTGAACAGTTTGCAAAAGACCTCAGGTAATTTACAAACCCGCTTTGATCGGGGAGATGAAAATGTCTCACTATCGGATGTGATGATTGCTCGTAATAAGTCGAGTGTAGCCTTTGAAGCGACGATTCAAGTTCGGAATAAACTTGTCGACGCCTACAAAGAACTCATGAATATGCCCGTATAAATTAGGTAGCCGCCGTGGCAGAAGATAAGCAAACAACCGATCTTACCGTGACCAGTGGTTCTGACCACGCTTTAATGGCGAGCTCAGATCTAGACATGGACACGCAAAACCCAGATCTTGAAGAGAAGAGTTCATCCAAAAGTGATTTTGCGATGGGCGACTTGGACTTGTTGCGCCAGGTGGTGTTAGTCCTCTCTATTTCCATCTGTGTGGCACTGATTGTCATGTTGTTCTTTTGGGTTCGAGAACCTGAAATGCGCCCGCTTGGCGCTTATGAAACCGAAGAACTTATTCCTGTCCTCGATTATCTTGATCAGCAGAAACTGACCTACAAATTAGATGGTAATACTATCTTAGTGCCATCCAGTGAATACAACAGCTTAAAACTCAACCTCGTCCGTGCAGGGTTAAATCAAAACAAGCAAGCGGGCGATGAAATCTTGATGCAAGACATGGGCTTTGGTGTTTCTCAGCGCCTTGAGCAAGAGCGCCTTAAACTTAGCCGTGAACGTCAGCTTGCCAAAGCGATTGAAGAGATGAAGCTCGTCAACAAAGCTCGTGTGTTATTGGCGCTGCCTAAGCAAAGTGTATTTGTTCGTCATAACCAAGATGCTTCTGCCTCCGTATTTCTTACCTTGCGAACTGGCGCGAACCTTAAACAAGAAGAGGTCGACTCTATTGTCGATATGGTCGCCAGCGCTGTGCCAGGGATGAAACCCAATCGAATTACCGTGACTGATCAACATGGTCGGCTGCTCAGCTCAGGCTCTCAAGACCCCGTCTCTTCTGCTCGTCGTAAAGAACAAGAACTTGAACGCAAGCAAGAAGAGGCGCTGCGTGAAAAAATTGATTCGGTATTAATCCCTATTCTAGGTTTTGGTAATTACACCGCCCAAGTGGATATCCAACTGGATTTCAGTGCCATTGAACAAACGCGTAAACGCTTTGACCCGAATACGCCAGCGACACGCAGCGAATATACGCTTGAAGACTATAACAACGGCAATGTGGTGGCTGGCGTTCCAGGTGCATTAAGTAATCAGCCACCTGCGGATGCTTCGATCCCACAAGACGTCGCGCAGATGAAAGATGGCTCGGTACTTGGGCAAGGTTCGGTCCATAAAGAAGCCACGCGCAATTTTGAACTCGATACCACCATCAGTCATGAACGTAAACAATCGGGTGTAGTGAATCGTCAGACCGTTGCGGTGGCGATTAAAAACCGACCATCGGTTAACCCAGAGACTGGCGAAGTCACCTATACTCCCTTGAGCGAAAGTGAAATTAGCGCCGTGCGACAAGTATTGATTGGGACGGTTGGCTTTGATGAAAACCGTGGCGATTTGTTGAATGTCTTGAGCATGCAATTTGCCGTGCCTGAAGTTGAATCAATGGTTGATGTCCCTATTTGGGAGCATCCAAACTTCAATGATTGGGTACGCTGGTTTGCTAGTGCCTTGGTTATTGTGGTTGTGGTGCTGGTGCTGGTTCGCCCTGCGCTGAAAAAACTGCTCAACCCTGCTGCGGATGATGATGACCCAATGTACGGACCTGATGGTTTGCCGATTGGTGCTGATGGTGAAACCAGTTTAATTGGCAGTGGTATTGACGGTGGTGATCTCTTTGAGTTTGGTTCCGGTATTGATTTGCCAAACTTACACAAGGATGAGGATGTACTGAAAGCGGTGCGTGCTCTAGTGGCCAATGAGCCTGAACTTGCGGCTCAAGTAGTGAAGAATTGGATGCAAAATGCCTGATAATAAAAATAAGAGTGGAACAGAAGTGACAGAATCATCGGTTGATATTTCAACAATTTCTGGTGATGAAAAAGCGGCTATTTTGTTGTTGAGCTTAAACGAAGAGGACGCCGCTGGCATCATCCGCCATCTTGAACCTAAGCAGGTACAACGAGTCGGTAGCGCGATGGCGAAAGCGAAAGAGCTTAGCCAAGAGAAAGTGGGCGCGGTGCATCGTGCTTTCCTCGAAGATATTCAGAAATACACCAATATCGGTATGGGCAGCGAAGACTTTATGCGTAACGCGCTTATCGCTGCATTAGGTGCCGATAAAGCCAATAACTTGGTCGATCAAATTTTGCTTGGCACGGGTTCAAAAGGGTTGGATTCATTGAAATGGATGGACCCACGACAAGTGGCGAGCATCATTGTTAATGAACACCCACAAATCCAAACCATTGTTTTATCGTATTTAGAACCGGATCAATCGGCTGAAATTTTGGCACAGTTTGCTGAACGTGACCGTTTAGACTTATTGATGCGCATTGCCAACCTTGAAGAAGTACAACCTTCGGCATTGGCTGAGTTGAATGAAATCATGGAGAAACAATTTGCCGGTCAAGCGGGCGCGCAAGCGGCGAAAATTGGTGGCTTGAAAGCCGCGGCTGATATCATGAACTACCTCGATAACAATATCGAAGGCATCCTCATGGATCAGATGCGTGAGCAAGATGAAGACATGGCAACACAGATCCAAGATCTGATGTTCGTGTTCGAGAACTTAGTCGAAGTGGACGACCAAGGCATTCAAAAATTGCTGCGTGATGTACCGCAAGATGTACTGCAAAAAGCACTTAAAGGTGCTGATGACGCATTGCGCGAGAAGATCTTCAAAAACATGTCAAAACGTGCAGCTGAGATGATGAAAGATGATCTGGAAGCCATGCCTCCGATTAAAGTATCAGATGTCGAAGCGGCGCAAAAAGAGATTCTGGCGATTGCACGTCGTATGGCCGACAGTGGCGAAATTATGCTGTCTGGCGGCGCAGACGAATTCTTATAATCTAACCCTGACTCAACAATAGGTAGCATTATGTCTGGAGAAAGAAAACGCGGCTTTTTACGTTTAGATGCAGACGCTAATATTGAACAAGCCAAAAAGTGGGGGTTGCCGGACTACGGCGCAGAGATCAATAAAAAAGCCAAAGAAACGGCAATGAACTACGACCCCGGTTGGATGCCAAGTTTTGATGAGCCTGTGGTTGAAGAGCCGCTGCAACTCAGCGAAGAAGAGATTGGCCAGATCAAACAAGGGGCTTATCAAGAAGGTTTGCACCAAGGTCAAGAAGCCGGATTCAAACAAGGCTATGAAAAAGGCAAAGAAGAAGGACTGATTGCAGGACACCAAGAAGGTGTTGAGCAAGGCAAAACCGAGGGTGTCGCTGAAGGGCAAACCCTCATCCAGCAGCAGGTTGATATTTTCGTTGGTCTTGCCAATCAATTTGCTCAACCGCTAGAGTTGATGAATGCCCAAGTCGAAAAACAGCTGGTCGATATGGTTTTAACCTTGGTCAAAGAAGTCGTTCACGTTGAGGTACAAACTAATCCGCAAGTGATCTTAGATACCGTCAAATCGTCGGTTGAATCCCTGCCTGTATCCGGTCATGCCATCACATTAAAACTCCATCCAGAAGATGTTGACGTGATTCATTCTGCTTATGGCGAAAAAGAGCTGGATTTCCGAAACTGGACATTGGTCAAAGAGCCGGCATTAAATCGCGGTGACGTCCAGATTGAAGCAGGTGAATCGAGTGTGAATTATCGAATGGAAGATCGCATTCGTAGCGTGTTGAAAAGTTTTTGTGGCACCAATCGTCACCAACAAGGTGATCAATAGTGTTGTCTCTTGCCGATCGCCTTAGTCAATATAAAACCGAAGGGTTAACCTGCCGCCCAATGGCATCCGGCAAACTGGTCCGTGTGGTTGGTTTAACCCTTGAGGCTACTGGTTGTAAAGCCCCCATTGGCAGCTTATGTAAAGTAGAAACCATGTCCGGAGAAATGGAAGCGGAAGTGGTTGGCTTTTCTGGCGATAACCTCTATCTGATGCCCAGCGAACAGATAACAGGCGTACTGCCCGGAGCTAAAGTTACCCCAATAACAGGGGACGCTGGCCTACCAGTCGGGATGGAGCTGCTTGGACGGGTGATTGATGGTGTCGGTAATCCACTCGATGGGCTGGGGCCTATTTATACCGAAAAGCGCGCATCGTTTAATGCTGACCCCATCAATCCATTAGCTCGCAAACCCATAACAGAACCTCTGGACGTTGGCCTAAAAGCGATCAACGGTTTACTGACGGTGGGTAAAGGGCAGCGGATTGGTTTATTTGCCGGTTCTGGTGTCGGTAAGTCGGTAACGCTTGGCATGATGACTCGTGGCACAACCGCTCAAGTGGTGGTGGTGGGGCTGATTGGTGAACGTGGCCGCGAAGTAAAAGAGTTTATAGAAGAGATTTTAGGCGTTGATGGACGTCAACGTTCAGTTGTAGTAGCCGCGCCTGCGGACTCCTCACCGCTGATGCGTTTAAAAGGCTGTCAAACCGCGTTAGCGATTGCGGAATACTTTCGTGATCAAGGGTTAGATGTATTGCTACTAATGGACTCGTTGACTCGTTTTGCCCAAGCGCAACGTGAAATTGCGTTATCTGTGGGTGAGCCGCCAGCCACAAAAGGTTATCCGCCATCGGTGTTTGCTAAACTGCCCGCCTTGGTTGAACGAGCGGGAAATGGCGGTCCTCACCAAGGATCGATTACCGCTTTCTTTACCGTGCTCACCGAAGGGGATGATCTACAAGACCCGATCGCTGATGCATCGCGAGCCATTCTTGATGGTCACATTGTTTTATCACGTGAAATGGCCGATGCCGGACATTACCCAGCGATTGATGTAGAGAAATCGGTCAGCCGTGTTATGCCACAAATCACCACCGATGAACATCTGTTGATGTCGAAAGCGGTGCGTCAAATACTCTCCATCTGCCGGAAAAATCAAGATCTCGTCTCTATCGGTGCTTACAAGCCGGGGACGGACCCTGCGATTGACAGTGCATTTACGCTAAAACCTAGACTGGATGAATATTTGCAGCAAGGGATGAAGGATTCGGTTCCTTACGACATGTGCGTCAATATGCTCAAGCACGTTTTGCAAGTGGGGTAATCGATGGATAACGCACTCGAGTTTTTGCTTGACCAAGCCAAAGACAAAGAAGAAAAAGCCGTGATGGCGTTATCTAAATCGCGTGATGAGCTAGAGAGTTATTACAAGCAGTTAGCGCAGATTGAACAATACCGTCTTGATTATTGTCAGCAGCTTATGGAGCGCGGCATGTCAGGTTTGACGGCGAGCCAATATGGACACTTAAACCGATTTCTTACCCAGTTAGATGAAACCCTTGTCAAACAAAGAGATGCAGAACAACACTTCAAAAATCAGGTAGATAACTGCCAAGAGTATTGGATGGAAGTGAGAAAACAGCGACGCTCTTACGAATGGCTCATTGAAAAAAAACAGATAGAAGCGCAACGTCTGCAAGATAAACGAGAGCAGAAGCAGATGGATGAGTTTTCTACACTGCTCTTTAGCCGGCAACGTTCTAATCAACACAAGTTTTAAGCAACATAAGTTTTAATCAAAATAAGTTTTAAGTCACTGACGCCTCAAGTCGTCAACGTGTCCAATAAGATGGGTGTCATACTTTCTTATCGATATTGAAGGCTTGGCTCATTTCTTGCTTCTGACTAATCACGGAGTTCATTAGGTTAATCCACTGCGCCATCGTCAAAAAATGATGAAACATGGCTTACTGGCCAATAATGAATCCGCGTCATCCTCTGTTTTTAGTGCGAGCATCATGGATATGAATGTAAATATTACAACACCATCCGACACATCTAAAATGGCCAGCGTGAGTAAAGCAGGCTCTGATGCGGTGAGTGAAGGTTCTGAATCTCAAGGTTTTTTTGAAAAACTGACCGCCCTCATTATGGGTCGTAGCACTGAATCTTCGGCAGAAACTGACTTTAAGGCGCTTGATGAGGGAGCTGTGCTCACCGATGACGTGGCAGCCCAAAGTAGCGATGCCTTGTTAGATAAAGAACTTGGTGAGGCATTGAGTGAAGAGGCCGATGTTGATACCGTGCAAACAAAATCACCCCCTTCAGCAGAGGTTGATGACTCCGCTCTTCAGCTGAAAACTGCACAGGTTATGAGCGATGGCGATGAAATCCTTGGCCGTTTAAATAGCGCCAATCAAGCACTTGCTGACCAAAACGGCAAAACCTTGCCACAAAACACTCATCCGGTAGACGTGCAAATCGACGACAACGCAGGTGACTCCTCGGATCAAGTGGAGCAAAAAGCGCCAGCGGCTGCGCAAATATCAGCACAGGATGCATTCGCTAAACCCACTACTGAACCAGTAGCACCGACGTCAGTGAATGAGCAAGCTCCATTATCTGATCAGCACATCACGGAACAAGATGCAGAGCGTGTGCTGCCTATTCAGCAGGACAAAGAGCGTTTGATTGCTGCGGAAGGTTCACCTACGGCATCAAGCTTAAACGCAGAGACTGAAGAGAATGGTGAACTCATCCTGCCGGAATCAGTCCGAAAATTCATTCAGCCGCCTCAAGATACAAAGTCAGTGCAAGCAAGCGCTTTGTCGCAAGCGATAGAAGATGAGGCCACTTTACTTGCCACAACTGAAGTTGGCGATGCAGCAGTTAACGCGGTGGAAAAAAGTGACAACGCCATGCCCATAGAGCCATCACCTTTGGTTGAAGCGCAAGCACTTGATTCACAATTGACGACAAATTTAGCAGAGGGCAAGCTACCACTTTCCCCATCCCCATCGGCGAATACACCTCAAACCGATTCGGAAAATGATCTACAAGGGCTGCCCACAGAGGCGTTATTGACTGTCGCTGCCATTCCTTGGGCGAACACAGTTATTGCCGAAGGGCAAGCATTACCTCTAGATGTGGCACAAAGTGAAACGGTCCTCAAGGGTAAAAATACGCCGGTTTCATTAGCCCATTCTGTTCAGCAAGCCTTAGCTCAGCAACAATCTCAAACCATGCAGGCTGCCGTGGCGGCAGACAAAGCCGCACTAGCATCGTCACCTCTTGTGACAGCAAGCAATGAGTTATCCAATGTACAAATACAACAGTTAGCGAGTGCGGCCGCGATACCAGCTGCAACCCATGCTGAATTTCCACTCAACCCCGCGCTATTCAAAGCCGGATTAGGCGCGAAAGCGTTATCGGGTGTGAATGATGCAGGGTCGGCTCAAGAGCAAAAAGAGGGCACATTAACGCAGCAGCTTTCGAGTGCTTTGGGGCAACATGGTTTGAACGCGACGCAGAGCCGTGCTGACAACTTGCAAGCCGCGCAACAGCCTCCTTTGTTGCTTAACCGAGAAATGGCCAGTGAGCAAATGGCGGAACGGCTGCAAATGATGATGTCGAAAAACCTTAAACATGTCGATATTCGCTTAGATCCACCGGAATTGGGGCGTTTACAAATTCGTATGAATATGAATGGTGATCATACGACGGTTCATTTTACGGTCGCTAACCATCAAGCACGTGATGTGATTGAACAATCTATGCCAAGGCTACGAGAAATGTTGGCACAACAAGGTGTGCAGTTGGGTGAGACCTCTGTCCAACAACAGAGCGCTGGTCAGCAACAAGCGCGCTACACTGCCGACGGGGATGCCCAATCTGGTCAATTAGCGCGCAACGGAAGCTATTTAGACGAAGAAAACCTTGATACAGACGTCAAACTTGATTTGAATGTCGCATCAAAGCGTGATGGAATCAGTTATTACGCTTAAACTAATATTAAAAATAACGACATAGAGAACATTATGGCCGATGAAGAGTTAGGCGCGGAAGCCCCCAAAGGGAAGAAAAAACTGCTGATTATCATTATTGCTGCCGTAGTGTTACTGCTTGGTGGTGGTGCAGCTTTCTTTTTGATGAGCGGAGATGAGGGTGAAGCCACGAGTGAGCAAGCCCCCGCAGCGCAGCAAGCTTTGCCAACGGATCCTGTGGCTTACGTTAATATTGCACAGCCGTTTGTGTTTAACGTCACGGGTGATAAGAAAGATCGTTTGGTGCAAATCAAAGTACAGTTGATGGTGCGGGGTTCTGAAAATGAAAGCCTTGCACGTTACCATTCACCTTTAGTGGAAAGCTCTTTACTGGCCACTTTTGCGTCTGCCACTGTGGAACAGCTTCGTAGCCCTACCGGGCGAATTGAGCTGAGAGATAAGGCGACCGATGACATTAAAGCGGCACTCACTAAAGCGGTTGGGCAACCTGTGATCGAAAAAGTGTTGTTTACTGATTTTGTAATGCAGTAGGTGAGAAGTGACTGATTTATTAAGCCAAGACGAAATTGATGCCCTGCTTCATGGTGTAGACAGTGTTGATGAGGCGGAAGACGATGACGATGTTGCCGATAAATCGGCGATTAACTTTGACTTCTCTTCACAAGACCGTATCGTCCGTGGGCGCATGCCTACGCTGGAGCTTATCAACGAACGTTTTGCTCGTCACATGCGTATTAGTTTGTTCAACATGCTGCGTAAAACGGCTGAAGTGTCGATCAACGGCGTACAGATGATGAAGTTTGGTGAATACCAAAATACGCTTTATGTTCCGACTAGTTTGAACATGGTGCGTTTTCGTCCGTTAAAAGGGACCGCGTTGGTCACGATGGAAGCGCGTTTAGTCTTCATTTTGGTGGAAAACTTTTTTGGTGGCGATGGCCGTTTCCACGCTCGAATTGAAGGGCGCGAATTTACGCCAACAGAACGTCGTGTCATTCAATTACTGTTAAAAATTGTTTTCGGTGACTACAAAGAAGCTTGGTCACCGGTGATGGGCGTTGAGTTTGAATATTTGGATTCAGAAGTGAACCCAAGTATGGCTAACATCGTTAGCCCAACGGAAGTGATCGTAGTGAGCTCGTTTCATATCGAAGTCGATGGCGGCGGCGGCGATTTCCACGTGGTCATGCCTTATTCGATGGTTGAACCCATTCGTGAGTTACTCGATGCGGGTGTCCAGTCGGATAAAATGGAAACTGATGTGCGTTGGAGTTCTGCACTGCGCGAAGAGATCATGGATGTACCCGTCAATTTCCGAGTCAATTTATTAGAACAAGACATTTCATTGCGTGACTTAATGGATCTACAAGTAGGCGATATCATCCCAATTAAAATGCCCAAAAACGCAACGATGTTTGTTGAAGAGCTGCCTACTTACCGAGTGAAAATGGGCCGCTCTGGTGAAAAACTGGCGGTTCAAGTCTCTGAAAAAATTAAACGCCCTGATGTAGTAAAAACGGATCTCGCCTTTTTAGGCAAAGACATCATGTCTGAATTTGAAGATGATGACGAAGAAGATAACGAAGAATAATAGAGTAGGTAACGAAGATGGAACCAAGTGACGACCAAAGATTGGCAGACGAATGGGCAGCCGCATTAGGGGAAGACCCGTCCGCGCCTAGTATTGATGTAGATGAAATTCTGGCCGCGCCTCTTGATGAATTGAAAGACACTTCACCACCGATCACCGAAGATGAGCGCCGCAAACTTGATACGATCATGGACATTCCGGTGACCATTTCGATGGAAGTGGGACGTTCGAAGATCAGCATTCGTAACTTACTGCAATTGAACCAAGGCTCGGTGGTTGAGCTTGATCGCATCGCGGGTGAGTCATTGGATGTGATGGTGAACGGAACCTTGATTGCTCATGGAGAAGTGGTAGTGGTTAACGATAAATTCGGTATTCGTTTAACCGATGTAATCAGCCAGACTGAGCGTATTAAAAAGCTGCGTTAGCATAACGTCAGTTTACGAAAAAGAAGTATTTGGATGAAAAAACTGATCGGTTTATTGCTCTGTTCAAGCCAAGCGATGGCAGCGCCGAATGATCACTTAGATTTAGCGACCACTTTCGGGTCGCTTTTGTTCGTTATTGCGCTAATTCTCTTTTTGGCTTGGGTGTTAAAACGAATGCGAGTGCCCACGTTCGGTAATCAAAAAGGGTTGAGCATTGTACGTCAACTGCCAGTGGGTACTAAAGAGCGTATCGTTATTGTGCAAGCGGGAGAAGAACAATTTCTCGTCGGAGTCACGTCACAATCCGTCCAATTGATCGCAAAATTAGATGCCCCACTCAAACAGGAGGAGGCTGAGGTCAGTCCGTTTGCCGGTCAACTGACTCAGCTGCTAAAGAAAAATGACAAGAAATAGTCGCACGGCCTCATTGGGTTACCTTGCTCATCTATGGCATCTTTCTATGTTGCTGGTGGCATTATTGTTTACCCCGTTTGCGTTTTCAGAGCAAGAGTTAGCCACACCAATTCCTTCCAGCGCCGTAGGCGCAGAAACGGTGACAGTAACGGCGATGAATAAAGACAGTGGCGCCTCTAAAACCATAGCCGCTGGTAGCGTCAGTGGTGGTGGCGGTATTCCAGCATTTACCATGACGACCAATTCAGATGGCAGTCAAGATTACTCGATCAATCTACAAATTTTAGCCTTGATGACCATGTTGGGTTTTTTGCCTGCCATGGTCATTTTGATGACTTCCTTTACACGTATCGTGATTGTGATGTCGATCTTGCGCCAGGCAATGGGCCTGCAACAAACGCCGTCAAACCAAGTAATTATCGGCATCGCTATTTTTCTCACTTTTTTCATTATGTCACCAGTCATCAACGCCATTAATGAGCAAGCTGTGCAGCCATATCTCAATGAGCAGATGACGGCGCGTCAAGCGTTTGATACGGCTCAAGAGCCACTAAAAGCCTTCATGCTGAAACAGACGCGAGTCAAAGATTTAGAAACCTTTGTTGAGATATCGGGCTCTGACGCAACCAATCCTGAAGAGGTCTCGATGGCGGTGCTGATCCCTGCGTTCATCACCTCGGAGCTAAAAACGGCGTTTCAAATCGGCTTTATGCTATTTTTACCCTTTTTAATCATTGATTTAGTGGTGGCGTCTGTTTTGATGGCGATGGGTATGATGATGCTTTCGCCGATGATCGTTTCGCTGCCTTTTAAACTCATGCTGTTTGTACTAGTGGATGGATGGAACTTGATCCTCTCAACGCTAGCCGGCAGTTTTGCTTTATAGCGGGGGCGCGAATGACTCCTGAAGTCTTTGTTGAGCTGTTTCGAGACGCGCTGTGGATGGTGCTTATCATGGTGTGCGCCATCATCATCCCGAGTTTGTTGATTGGCTTAGTGGTCGCCATTTTCCAAGCCGCGACCTCAATTAACGAACAGACGTTGAGCTTTTTACCGCGTCTCATTGTGACGTTACTGGCACTGATGTTCTTTGCCCATTGGATGACGCAGATGTTGATGGAGTATTTCTTCTCTATCGTTGAACGGCTACCACAGGTACTGTACTAGGAGCTTGAATGGAGTACCCAACAAGCCTCGTTTTAGAGTGGATTGCTAGCTATTTTTGGCCCTACACTCGTATTTCCGCCATGCTGATGGTGATGTCAGTCACTGGGGCCCGCTTTGTTCCGACCCGAGTGCGGCTCTACTTAGGTTTGGCTATTACCTTCGCCGTGATGCCCGCGATTCCTGTCGTTTCAGAGACCGTTGAACTACTTTCATTTAAAGGTTTTTTGACCACCTTTGAGCAGATTATTATTGGCGTTGCAATGGGCATGATCACCCAGTTTATAATCCAAACCTTTGTTATGCTTGGCCAAATATTGGGTATGCAAGCCAGCTTAGGTTTTGCTTCAATGGTCGACCCCGTAAACGGGCAGAACACCCCTTTGCTTGGTCAATTGTTTATGTTTTTAGCGACCTTGTTCTTCTTAGCAACCGATGGTCATTTAAAGATGATCCAACTGGTGGTATTCAGTTTCAAAACCTTGCCTATTGGCGATGGGGCATTAACGACCGTGGATTTTCGTGAGCTCGCATTGTGGCTGGGAATTATGTTTAAAGTGGCGCTGAGTATGTCTCTTTCTGGCATCATTGCGCTATTAACCGTCAACTTATCATTTGGTGTAATGACTCGTGCAGCCCCTCAGCTCAACATTTTCTCGTTGGGTTTTGCGTTTGCGCTTTTGGTCGGCTTGTTACTCTGTTGGTATATTTTAGGCGGCCTGTATAGTCACTACGAACTATTCTGGTTAGAAGGCGAGCAACAAATTTGTCGCCTTATCCGTATGAACTGTTAGGAGGCGCGTTTGGCAGAGTCAGACGGTCAAGAACGTACCGAAGACGCCACGCCCAAGCGATTGGACGAGGCGCGAAAAAAAGGTCAAGTCGCTCGTTCAAAAGAGTTAGCGTCCGTTTCGGTACTGGTAGTGGGTGCGATTGCATTGATGTGGTTTGGCGAATCGTTAGCCCGAGCCTTGTACGCTTTGATGGGTCGAATCTTCAACTTAAGCCGAGAAGAAGTGTTTGATCTCGGAAAGTTGTTTGATATTGCGGCTGGTTCTCTTGCGACCCTGATATTGCCACTCTCGCTTATCTTAATCACGTTATTTATTGCTGCATTAATTGGCGCGGCTGGCATTGGTGGAATTAACTTTTCTGTCGAAGCTGCGATGCCCAAGCCCTCCAAAATGAACCCGCTCAGTGGCTTAAAACGTATGTTCGGTTTGCAAAGTTGGGTTGAGTTATTTAAGTCCATTTTAAAAGTACTGCTTGTTTCTGGCGTTGCTTTTTATCTGATCAATGCATCGAAAGAAGATCTATTTCAACTGAGCATGGATGTCTATCCACAAAATATTTTCCATGCGCTCGATATTTTGCTTAACTTCGTGTTGCTGATCAGTTGTTCTTTATTGGTCGTGGTCGCCATCGATATCCCATTCCAAATCTGGCAGCACGCTGACCAATTAAAAATGACCAAGCAAGAAGTAAAAGACGAATACAAAGATACGGAAGGAAAACCTGAGGTTAAAGGCCGAATTCGGATGTTGCAGCGTGAAGCGGCCCAGCGGCGGATGATGGCGGAAGTGCCACAAGCGGATGTAATCATCACCAACCCAGAACACTTCTCAGTTGCGCTGCGCTATAAACAAAATACGGATAAAGCACCGATTGTGGTGGCTAAAGGCGTCGATCACATGGCGATGAAAATTCGTGAAGTAGCACGTGCGCATGATATACACATCATCCCCGCACCGCCTTTGGCTCGAGCGCTTTATCACACAACCGATCTTGAGCAGGAGATCCCCGACGGGCTTTTCGTGGCGGTTGCGCAGGTACTGGCTTATGTCTTTCAGCTTAAGCAGTATCGTAAACGCGGTGGCCAAAGACCCAAACTCGATGAGAATAACATGCCGATTCCACCGGATTTACGACATTAATCCTCATCGTTATGCTGGAGCAAAAGCGTTGATGCTGAAGTTAGCGTCAGTTTAAATCACTTATCAGGAATAGAAAGCAGCACCAACACCGCGCCATGCCCGCCAAATTCAAGAGGGGCTTGATGAAATGCCATCACATCAGGATGTTGAGCGAGCCAGAGAGGAACTTTTTGTTTGAGAATGTGTTTACCGATCCCATGTTGGACACAAGCGCAGTGAATATTTTCTTTCACACAATAAGCAACCATCGCCCCAAGTTCTCGTTTCGCTTCTTGCTGTGTCATGCCGTGCATATCCAAAAATACATCCGGCACATAGACGCCACGTCTTAACCGTTTAACTTCATATTTCGACACATCATCACGAGCATAGCGCGTCGGGCCTTCATCGCTGAGTTTTGGTATAAACTCATCGGAAAAATAAAATTCGGTATCGCTGGCTTCCCGCGCAATACGGCGGATTTCTTTTTGTTTGGGGTTTCTGTTTGGCGGCTGGATTATGGTATCCTGTCGCAACTTTTTAACGCCCTTTACTGCATCCCGAAACAAGTCGAAAGCGTCATCGTGTTCGGTCTCTTTTTGGCTCATTGGGTTTGGTCATTTTCTAACAGATCGATATTGGCAGTATTGTAGCGCTTTTCGGAGGCAATTTTGGATAAGATTTTTGTAGAAGAGGCGGTTTCTGAACTTCACACGCTTCAAGATATGATTCGTTGGACGGTCAGCCGTTTTAATGCCGCCAACTTATTTTATGGTCATGGGACCGATAATGCGTGGGATGAAGCCGTTCAGCTAATCCTACCGACACTCTATCTTCCGATTGATGTTCCTCCGCATGTACTGAATTCTCGTTTAACAGGCAGCGAACGTCTGCGTATTGTTGAACGGGTGATTAAGCGCATTAATGAACGTACTCCTATCGCTTATTTAACCAATAAAGCGTGGTTCTGTGGCCTTGAGTTTTATGTGGATGAGCGAGTACTGGTGCCACGTTCACCGATTGGCGAATTGATTGAAGCGCAGTTCCAACCTTGGTTGATCGACGAGCCTGTACGTATTATGGATTTGTGTACTGGCAGCGGTTGCATCGCCATTGCGTGCGCCCACGCGTTCCCTGATGCTGAAGTGGATGCGATTGATATCTCAACCGACGCACTGCAAGTGGCAGAGCAAAATATTCAAGATCACGGTATGGAGCAACAAGTTTTCCCGATCCGTTCCGATCTATTCCGTGATTTGCCAAAAGAGAAATATGACCTAATCGTGTCGAATCCACCGTATGTGGATCAAGAAGATATGAATAGTTTGCCCAAAGAGTTCAAACACGAACCAGAACTCGGCTTAGCCGCCGGTACCGATGGTTTGAAATTGGTGCGTCGTATTTTGGCCAATGCGGCGGGGTACCTCACTGATAACGGTATTTTGATCTGTGAAGTGGGCAATTCGATGGTGCATATGATGAACCAATACGACCACATTCCGTTTACTTGGCTTGAGTTTGAAAATGGTGGGCATGGCGTATTCATGCTAACTCGCCAGCAGTTGGTTGATTGCGCTAGCGACTTTGCGCTTTATATCGACTAATGCCGTACGCATAAAAAAACGCCAGCCACAGTGCTGGCGTTTTTTTATCCATTAGAAAAATACACATTGCTTTATTTTGGGGCTTTACATCATTTCGTAATAAAGCCACTATGAATCCACGAACAATAGAATGAAGCGGTGATAGAGAGCATGTCGCTCTGTGTCATCAATATTGAGGAAGTAATGGCAGGAAACAGTATCGGACAACATTTTCGGGTGATGACATTCGGAGAAAGTCACGGTATCGCACTAGGATGTATCGTCGACGGATGCCCTCCGGGCTTAGAAATTACAGAAGCTGACTTACAGATAGACCTAGATCGTCGCCGTCCTGGCACATCTCGCTATACAACGCAGCGCCGTGAAGCGGATGAAGTCAAAATTCTTTCTGGTGTATTTGAGGGGAAAACCACAGGTACATCGATTGGTCTATTAATTGAAAATACCGACCAACGTTCAACCGATTATTCAGACATTAAAGACAAGTTTCGCCCCGGTCATGCCGATTATACCTACCATCAAAAATATGGCATTCGCGACTATCGTGGTGGTGGCCGTTCATCAGCACGTGAGACAGCGATGCGAGTGGCAGCGGGAGCCATTGCGAAGAAATATCTCAAACAAGAATTTGGGGTTGAAATTCGCGCTTACTTGTCACAAATGGGTGATGTTTGTATCGATAAAGTGGATTGGAATGAAATTGAGAATAACGCCTTTTTCTGTCCAGATGCAGACAAAGTGGCGGCATTCGACCAACTGATCCGTGATTTGAAAAAAGAAGGTGATTCGATCGGTGCAAAGATTCAAGTTGTCGCGACCAACCTGCCTGTTGGTTTAGGTGAGCCGGTATTTGATCGTCTAGATGCGGATATTGCACATGCTTTGATGAGCATTAATGCGGTGAAAGGGGTAGAGATTGGTGACGGTTTTGATGTCGTGCAGCAAAAAGGCAGCCAGCATCGAGATCCTCTAACACCGAACGGCTTTCGCTCAAATCATGCCGGCGGTATTTTAGGCGGTATTTCGACTGGGCAAGATATTGTTGCCAGTATTGCGCTTAAACCCACGTCAAGTATTACAGTACCTGGCGATACCATTACTCGCACGGGTGAACCCACACAACTTATCACGAAAGGTCGCCATGATCCTTGCGTTGGTATTCGCGCCGTGCCCATTGCCGAAGCAATGCTGGCGATTGTGTTGATGGACCACTTACTTCGTCATCGCGGGCAGAATTTTGCGGTTCAAACCGAAACGCCTAAAATCTAATCCAGCATAACCGAATTAAAATGAAAAGCGCCCTTTTTGTAAGGGCGCTTTTGTTTTAAGTGTTTTAAGCAATTTTCTGTTTGGCCAATTTCCGCGGCTGAATGAATTTTTTTATCGAAACAAGTCAGCTAAATATCTAACACCGGATTATGGCTAATGAATCTGATTTTCAGCATCAAGCTGGAAAGAAGGCAAACGCCATTTAAAACGCACTGCCGCCATACGCAATAAATAACCCACAATAAGCGTTACTATCGTGCTGGTGACATCATTGATGCCGAATGCGAGTAAGGTTAAATAAAGCCCTGAAGCGACTAATGAAACCGAAGCGTAGAGCTCTTCATGCAGTACCAATGGCGTTTGTCTGCAGATTAAATCGCGTAATAACCCACCAAACACCCCAGTGACCAACGCAGAAACCATACAAATGCCGGGATGCAAACCCATGCCCATTGCGACTTTTGTGCCTATGATACTGAACACAATTAGCCCCAATGCATCTAAACGAATGAACAACCCTTTGAGTTTGATTACCCATTTAGCTAAGCCGGTGGTGAGAACGCCTGCGATACAGGTAATGGCTAAAAACTCCGGATTCTTCACCCAACCTAGCGGATAATGGCCGAGTAAAATATCCCTCACCGTACCGCCTCCAATCGCAGTGGCACTCGCTACTAACATCACACCGAACCAATCCATTTTTCGACGGCCTGCACTCAATGCGCCAGTCATCGCCTCGGCAGTAATACCAATAATATATAAAACACTGAGCAACATAATGCGGTACTCCGACAGCACTTCCTTGGGTATATAAGAACCGAGAAAGCGGTTGAACTTAAAAATGGAGGCGCAAGTGTAGTAGTAAAGTCAGGCGATGGCGAATGAGATTTTATGCCAAGAAACCGTTTGACCGATTAATAAAACTAATGAAGTGAGGCGATTGAATGGCTTTACCTGACTACAGAAAAATAAGAGAATGCGTTGAGAAATTTTTGCCTGCATGACTGAGCGATGACACATCACTACCAAGACTTGATCTCCCTGTTCAATGACACTTTTTTTGAGCCATTCAATACGCGTTTAGAGCTCGGTGGTGATGAGCCGATTTACTTGCCTGCTGATGCGCAAATCAATCATCACCGCATCATTTTCGCACGAGGCTTCTTTGCCTCGGCACTGCACGAAATCGCGCATTGGTGCGTCGCCGGCCCTGAACGACGATTGATGGAAGATTTTGGCTATTGGTATCAACCAGACGGGCGAACCGCGCAAGTCCAAGCCGAATTTGAAAAAGTAGAGGTTCGCCCTCAAGCGTATGAGTGGATTTTATCGGTCAGTGCTGGCTTTCCTTTTACTGTGAGTTGTGACAACCTACACGGCGATTTTGAACCAGACCGCATCGCCTTTATGACTCAGGTACATCGTGAGGTAGTCGCTATCTTACAGGTTGGGCTTCCACCCCGAGTGAAGATGCTGTCAGATGCATTACGTGCTTTTTATGGTACGACAGAATTAAGGCTAGAGCACTTTATCATCAGATAACTAGCTAAATAATAAGAGAAAATGAGAGTTGTATGATTATTGGATTTGAAGAAAAACTGCTGGAAATGATTGATGCACGTATTGCGACGGCATCGGACGATGAATTGTTTGCGGGTGGTTATTTGCGAGGTCATATTTCTTTGTCTGCAGCCGCGTGTGAAGATGAAGGAATTGACGATCTATCTCTGTTTAAAGCACGAATTGAGCAAAGCCTAGAGCAAGCGCGCACAGAGCTTACGCCTGCAGACCGCGTGATTGTGTTCGATTTATGGACCGAGCTTCACAACCAAGCTTAAGATGAGCACACTTAACTCATTCGAATTCTTTGAATGAGTCCGTAAAATTTTTATGGTTGTTGTTAATTTGTGCGATCGCTATGCTTAAGCCATATTCGAACACACAAGGGCAACACCATGAAAGTCATCGCATTTGGAGCATCAAACAGCTCAACTTCAATCAATAAAGCATTGGCCACTTACACCGCTCACCTCATTGAAGGTGCAGACGTGGTGGTGCTTGATATTAACAACTATACCGTTCCTATGTTTAGCGAAGATCTTGAAAAAGAGCTTGGTCAAGCCGAAGGCGCTCAAGCTTTTCTGCGTGATCTTGCTCAAGCGGATGCGTTTGTTATCTCTTTTGCTGAGCATAATGGTCACTACCCAGCGGCGTACAAAAATTTATTTGACTGGGCAACACGCATTGACCGTGAACTATTCAAAGGTAAACCTGCTGTTTACCTAGCCAGCTCTCCTGGTCCTGGTGGCGCGCAATCGGTTTTGGCGGCGGCAAATAATTCTGCTCCTTATTTTGGTGGTAATGTAAAAGCGTCTGTTTCGGTACCGAGTTTTTATGACAATTTTGACTTGGCTACGGGTCAAGTGACTAACCCAGAAGTGGCGGCACAATTGAAAGACGCGGTTGCGAAGCTCGTATAGTTTTCTTGTCTCGTTTTAAGTTCGTCTCACGTTAAGTTTCACGCCTTTTCGCGTGAAAAAGTGAGCATTAAAAAAGCCTTGCTGGATAAGTAAGGCTTTTTTCTATGATGGGTTTTATCGAGGAGTACGTTCGGTGATGGCTTTGCCTTTTTTGAGTTTTCTCACCCACATTCGACTTGGATGAAGCGTTTCGAGAACATCAACAGCAAGTGGTAGCGGATCGCCACTCATTTGTGAAGCCAGCAATTCAGCCATTAACGGCGCAGAACTTAGCCCTCGCGATCCTAGCCCGAGCATGCAGTACAAATGAGGATAGTGAGCCACAGATGGAGCCTGTTGCGGCTCTTGGGACGGTAACGGCTGGTAGTCGAGCTTGATCTGTTCAAAGTTGCCTACATTCCCGACAAATGGCAAATGATCGCGGCTAACACAGCGAACGCCTTGGCGAGATTGATTGCTAGATGTATCGACTTGCTGTGTCCAGTTTTGGTCGTTAATACAACGGGTTAAGCGTTGTCCATTCTCTTGCTGCGCCACCGCATCGAATCCTTGGTTGATTTGACTTCGGTCATAACTTGCGCCAATGCAGTGCTGTTGAGTGTTGGGGTTGTGCGGCGTCATATAGCCGTCATAACACAAGACGCTGCTTAGCTTTTGCAATGTTTCTGTGGTTGGAATATGGCTCACTTGTCCTTTCACTTTGCCAAGTGGCAACGCTTGTGTTTGCTCGAAATGGTCAAATTGATGACCGTTTGCAATGACCACACACTGATGGTGCTTTTCGCTACCATGAACACTTAATATCCACTGCCGCTGTATTTCATCCCAGCGCAAAGACTCCACCTTGTGATTAAAATAGGCGTTGAATCGCTCACTTTGGCTTAATTGATCAAACAGGCCTTGTGTCAGTTGAGCAGGGCAAAGCCACCCTCCTAGTGGGTAATGTAAGCTGGCCATATCAGTCGGTAAGCCGACGTTTTGTAACGTTGCTTGTTGATCGCAGTAGTGCATTAGCTGAGGGTTAAATTTCCCTTCAAGCATCGCCATCTGTTTTTGGGTCGATTTTTCATCCCACATCAATTGGGTCACACCACACCAATCATGATCAAAAGGGACGGTTTGCGCCATTTGCTCAACAAATTGCCGAGCAAACAGAAAAGCGGGTGCAAAAACACGCGATACACCACTGTGGTTTTTATTCAGCAGTGGGTAAACCGCACCTTGTCGGTTACCTGAAGCACCTTGAGCGGCCTGAGGATCGGCGCAATACAGGCTGACATTGATACCGCGGCGATTGAGCATTTTAGCTAATGCGGCACTAGCAATGCCGCCGCCGATGATCGCCACGTCGGTAACATTGGTCGTCGGCGCAATCGCAAACCAAGGTTTTATATTGTTGTACGGCGTTTTGTGTTCCAGTTGACCAGCAATCATCTCTCTTTTGGTGCCAAAGCCTTTCACTTTTTTCATCGAAAAGCCTGCTTCTATCAATCCGCGTCGTACAAAACCTGCGGCGGTAAAAGTGGCGCACGTGGCTTTGTGTTTCGCCAGTTTGGCCATATTCTCAAACAGCGTTTGATTCCACATTTCAGGGTTTTTACTGGGAGCAAAACCATCCAAAAACCATGCGTCTACCACGCCTTGCTCGGTTGTGGGAACTTGCGGCATACACTCTTTGATATCACCGAACCAAAGATCAAGGGTAATGGCGCCATCATCAAGAACAATGCGATGACATTCTGGTACTGCAATCGGGTAGTGTTGTTGAAGCTTTTTCGCATAAGTCGCTAATTCAGGCCACGCTTGGTGCGCTGTTATCAAGTCGTGTTTATTGAGCGGATATTTTTCAAAACTGATAAAATGCAGCGCTTGCAATGGCGCATTTGGGTTTTGTTGCCTAAACGCATCAAATTCTTGCCATACAGCGAGAAAATTTAACCCAGTGCCAAACCCCGTTTCGGCAATGACGAATCGTTTTTGGTCATATTGGTGCCATCTTTGTGGTATATGATTTTGGGAAAGAAACACGTAACGCGTCTCTTCTAGGCCGTTAACGTTGGAAAAGTAAACGTCATCGAATTGGTCGGAAACGGGTGTGCCCGCTTCATTCCAACCCAGTGTTGCGTTGGTTATGCTGGTCATAATGGTGTAATTCTGTGAAATCGGGCGATATATAGCTCGAGATTGTACGAATTTCTGGGAAAGCTGACCACTTTTGTTATTCTTCTTAGTTATTATCTAAGCGAATTTTGAATTATAGGAATGTCACATGAAACGAGTCGTAATCACCGGTATGGGTATTGTTTCAAGTATCGGTAACAACGTCGAAGAAGTTTTAGCGTCTCTAAAAGCAGGCAAATCAGGTATTACCGCTTCTGAGCAGTTCAAAGAGAACGGTTTACGCTCTCAAGTGTGGGGTAGCCTGAAAATGAACCCTGCTGACCATATTGATCGCAAACAGATGCGTTTTATGGGTGATGCGGCCGCGTTTGCATACCTATCAATGGAACAAGCGATTGCCGATTCAGGTTTAGCACCAGAGCAGGTCTCTAATGACCGCACTGGTATTGTGGCTGGTTCTGGCGGTGCGTCGTCGTATAACCAAGTTATTGCTGTCGACACATTGCGCACAAAAGGCGTGAAGCGCGTTGGTCCTTACATGGTTCCACGTACTATGTCTTCGACTGTTTCAGCCTGTCTTGCTACGCCATTTAAAATCCGTGGCGTCAACTACACCATGAGCTCCGCTTGTGCGACGTCGGCTCACTGTATTGGTCACGCAATGGAACTTATCCAATTGGGTAAGCAAGATGTTGTGTTTGCAGGTGGTGGTGAAGAGCTCGATTGGTCTTTAACTATGATGTTTGATGCAATGGGTGCGCTGTCAACTAAGTACAACGAAACACCAGAAAAAGCGTCACGTACTTACGATGCTGACCGCGATGGTTTCGTGATTTCAGGCGGCGGCGGCATGGTTGTGGTTGAAGAGCTTGAGCATGCACTGGCTCGCGGCGCAAAAATTTACGGTGAAATCGTCGGTTACGGTGCGACATCCGATGGCTACGACATGGTGGCTCCATCAGGTGAAGGCGCTGTGCGTTGCATGAAGATGGCAATGCAAGCGGTAGATAGTGTGGATTATGTCAATACACATGGTACTTCCACACCTGTCGGTGATGTAAAAGAGTTGGGTGCCATTCAAGAAGTGTTCGCTGGCAACAGCCCAGCTATCTCGGCAACAAAAGCAATGACTGGCCACGCATTGGGTGCGGCAGGTGTGCATGAAGCCATCTACTCTACCTTGATGCTTCACCACGGCTTTATCGCGCCAAGCATCAACATTGACAATTTAGATCCAGCGGCTGATGGCCTTGATATTGTGACCGCAATGCGCGAGCAAGAGCTAACCACTGTGATGTCTAACAGCTTTGGTTTTGGCGGTACGAACGCGACGCTAGTGATCAAAAAGTATCAAGGCTAATGCGCCTACACACCTCTAATAAAAAGGTTTCCAGAGCGGGTCAGCTTAGCTGATCGAACAGACGCAGACTCTGTCCCATGGAGAGCGGGACGGGATCCTTTTGTTCTGGGTTTTTGCCCGGTTTCCGTGAGGAGCCGGGCATTTTTATGGAAAGCGGGATTTCTTCTCGACAGTCTGTGCGCTTTTCTGCACAATTCCTTCAATTTCGAAAATTGTGAACTCCGCTATGAAAATCCTTATTGATGAAAACATGCCTTATGCTGAATCGTTATTTAGCCAGCTTGGTGAGGTGGTGTTGAAACCCGGTAGAAGCTTAACGGCTGATGATCTTATCGACGTTGACGCCTTGATGATTCGTTCTGTTACGAGAGTAAATCAAGCACTATTAGCGAAAGCCAATAAATTAAAGTTTGTTGGTACGGCGACGGCAGGTATGGACCACGTTGATCAAGCGCTTTTGGCTGAAAGAGGCATCTTTTTTACTGCCGCACCGGGGTGTAATAAGGTGGGAGTGGCTGAGTATGTTTTCAGTGTATTGATGGTGTTAGCACAGCAGCATGGTTTTTCTGCCTTAGAGAAAACCGTTGGCATTATTGGTGCTGGTCAAGTCGGCAGCTATTTAGCCGAGTGTTTAGCGGGGATTGGCATTAATGTGCTGCTCAACGATCCCCCAAAACAAGCACAAGGTGATTGCCGCGAGTTTACTCATCTTGATGTTTTACTTGATAAAGCGGATGTCATTACGCTGCATACACCCATTACTAAAAGTGGTGAATGGCCAACTCATCACTTGATTGATGAAGTTCGACTTGCCCAGTTGCGCAGTGATCAGATCTTGATCAATGCGGCTCGTGGCCCTGTGGTGGATAACCAAGCGCTGAAACAACGCCTACAGAAAAATGATGGTTTTATTGCCGCTTTAGACGTGTTTGAATTTGAACCTGAAGTGGATATGGAACTGCTGCCTTTGCTCGCCTTTGCGACGCCGCATGTGGCTGGCTATGGGTTAGAAGGTAAAGCCCGAGGCACGACCATGATTTTCAATAGTTTTTGTGAGTATCTTGGCGATGACCATTGCGCGAATGCCAGTAGTTTATTACCCGAGGCTCCCATTGCCAAAGTGTATTTATCACGCGGTTGGGATGAGGAAACATTACACAGTTTAACCCAATTGATTTATGACGTACGCAAAGATGACGCCTTGTTTCGCCGTGAAATTGGCAAACCAGGTGCTTTTGATCAAATGCGTAAACTTTATTGGGATAGAAGAGAATATAGCGCGATGACTGTCGTCGGTAGTGAGTCGTGTGATCTCACTACCTTAGCTAAATTAGGTTTTAAAACAGAGGTAACAAATGAGCCAAGAATTTAATATCGCTATTTTAGGAGCAACCGGCGCGGTTGGTGAAACCATGCTTGAAGTGCTCAAAGATCGCAAATTCCCCGTTGGTGAACTTTACCTACTTGCCAGTGAGCGTAGTGAAGGTAAATTCTACCGCTTCAATGGTAAGACCATACAAGTACAAAATGTTGAAGATTTCGATTGGTCACAAGTTCAGATTGCACTGTTTTCCGCTGGTGGTGAATTGTCCGCAAAATGGGCACCTATTGCCACAGAAGAAGGCGTGGTAGTCATCGATAACACCTCACATTTCCGCTATGAGTACGATATTCCACTTGTTGTGCCTGAAGTGAACCCTGAAGCGATTGCGGATTTCCGTAACCGCAATATTATTGCGAACCCAAACTGCTCAACCATCCAAATGTTGGTGGCGTTAAAGCCGATTCACGATGCTGTGGGTATCGAGCGAATTAACGTATCAACTTATCAGTCCGTTTCAGGAGCCGGGAAGTCAGGCATTGATGAGTTGGCGGGACAAACCGCAAGGCTATTAAACGGTGTTTCGGCCGATCCTGATGTTTTTAGCCAGCAAATTGCGTTTAACTGCATCCCACAAATCGACCAGTTTATGGATAATGGCTACACCAAGGAAGAGATGAAAATGGTGTGGGAAACGCAAAAAATATTCAATGACTCAACCATTATGGTCAACCCAACTTGTGTACGCGTGCCGGTTTTTTACGGCCATGCTGAGTCACTGCATATTGAAACACGCTTACCGATTGATGCTGAGCAAGTTATTGAGTTATTAGAGAAAACTGAAGGTATTGAAGTATTCAGCGGGAATGATTTCCCAACGCAAGTTCGCGATGCGGGAGGGAAGGATACGGTTCTTGTAGGGCGTATTCGCAACGATATCAGTCACCACAGTGGCATTAACATGTGGGTAGTGGCAGATAACGTGAGAAAAGGCGCTGCAACAAATGCGGTACAAATTGCGGAAGTGTTGATTCGAGATTATTTCTAATTAATACCTAGTAAAAAGGAGTGGCTTACCACTCCTTTCTCTCTACACAAAAAAGCCGAGTGATTGATTCACCCGGCTTTTTTATTATCGTCCAGCTCAAGGCTGAGAATGATGGCTATCTTTTTGACTTGTGCGCGTTAGGGTTCTGCTTGCAACTGCCGTCGGCACATTTACCATATAGATAAAGGCTGTGATTGGTGAGCTGTACATTATATTGCTCGGCAATCTCTCTTTGGCGTTGTTCGATCACCTCATCTGAAAACTCAATCACTTCACCACAATCTAAGCACACTAAGTGGTCGTGGTGGTGTTGTGTTGAAAGTTCAAAAACGGATTTTCCACCTTCAAAATGGTGACGAGTGACAATACCCGCATCATCAAATTGGTTTAATACTCGATAAACAGTCGCAAGACCGATTTCTTCACCAAGATCAATCAATTTCTTATACAGTTCTTCAGCGCTGATATGTTGGCATTCAGGCTGCTGTAGCACTTCTAAAATTTTTAGCCTAGGAAGGGTAACTTTAAGACCTGCATCCTTGAGCGCTTGGTTATTATCTGACATACACTTTCCTGTTGATGATCTGCAGCAGTTAACAGAATTCATAATTGCGATCATTATAGGGGAGTCACTGCTAACAATAAACCACGAAGTTCAAAGGGTTACTTTATATTTGTCACAAAGCCGCGTTATATCACTGATATAACAGCTCTTACCAGTTACAATTGCGTAACATTTATTAGTGATTGAGTCGATAGGTTTAAAAGGTGAGCACGGAATGAATCACTCTTTAGCAAGATTTTATAAGCCAAATATTGTTAAGTGGGCGTTAAATAGCTGGCCTCCTTTTTGGGGAGCTGGTATCCACATTGATGAAATTAGTAGCGACTTCCGTCAGGTGAAAATGCGCCTAAAGCTGCGGTGGTGGAACAAAAATGCCAATCGCACTCAGTATGGTGGCAGCATTTTCTCTCTTACTGACCCTGTTTACTCTTTGATGTTAATGGGGATTTTGGGTGAGCAATATTATGTATGGGACAAAGAGGCCAGCATCAACTTTATCAAACCGGGCCATTCTGATTTGTATGCGGAGTTTCTGATAACGCAAGACCAACTGGATTCAATCTTAGTGAGCACGGCCAATGGGGATAAATGCTTTCCGGAATTTGTTATCCATGTTAAGGATGCCAAAGGCGAAGTGGTCTCTGAAGTGCAACGTAAATTGTACGTGCGCAAAAAACCTAAATACAGAGAAGAGAGTGATGCAGACAAAATGGTTACTTTTTGTGACCGCTAAGGCTGTTCATTCTGCATTTGGCACAGCTCAATCCAAGCTTCGGCGGTGCGAGAAACGTACCGTTCCGCGTGCCATATTAATCCTAAGTGCCAATCAATACTGGGTGTCATAGGTTTGACTAAGACGCCTTCTCCTTGAATTCGTCGACAAAGTGGTTCGGGTAGAAAGGCAACACCTACGCCACTTTTGACCAACGCGACTAAAAAATCCCACTGGCTACTGCGCGCTGCAACTTGTGGTGTAAATCCGTGTTGTAGGCAGAATGAGTGGATGTAGTCACTCAGCGTAAAATCATGGGTATAGAGGTAAAATGGCTCATTTTGTAGTTGCTCCCAACCGATGGCTTCTTGCTGCTTCCAAGGAGATGAATCGGGGAGTACGGCGCAAATGGGGTAACTGTCTAAGGAGAGTGACCGCAGATTATCAATCGGATGAGACGAAAGCATGGTGACGGCTACGTCAATTTCTCCATTTAGAATAGCTTGCTCTATTTTACGTCCGCCATACTCAACGATGGTGAGCTCTACATGAGGGTAGGTTTGACGGTATTGGCGGATCAGACCTGCATAAAGGTGTCCAACCATTGGTGGAATACCGAGATGCAGTTGTCCACGCTTTACCTGATTGAGATCGATCAGTTCAGCTTCTAACTGAGACATCTGCGCTAAGATCTCTAGCGCTCTTTGATAGACAACTTCTCCTGCATCGGTAAGCCAGAAACGTCGACCTTCACGATGTAATAGTGGCTGTTCAATTTCCTGCTCTAGACTGCGGATCATCTTACTGATGGTGGGCTGGGTGACGAACAGTTGCTCGGATGCGCGGGTAAAGCTTTGTTGATTGACCAATTCAACAAAATAGCGCAGTGCTTTAATATCCATAATATCTCCTTTTGATCATTCCATTTTGGCATGAAAATGATAATAAAAAGTCATTTTACGATGGTTTCATAGCTTAATATAATGTGACTAATTTCACAAAACGGCATTAGTCTCATCATGCAAAGAATAAGAAACAGCCAAAGGGTAAAAAACAATCTGCAAACAGTGGTACAAGTTGTTGCGCTATCAATGATTTGGTTTTTGGCGGATTTTCTAGTCAGCACTTTTCATATTCCTTTACCCGCAAATTTAACTGGCATGCTATTGCTATTAACTTTAGTGATTATGCGAGTTGTAAAAGTTGATTGGTTGCGTAAGGGAGCAACTTGGTTATTGGCGGAAATGCTGTTGTTCTTTGTACCAGCGGTCATTGCGGTCGTTAACTATCAAGAGTTAATGCAACAACAAGGGTTACGAATTATGGCGGTACTTGTCATCAGTACCATCATGGTCATTGCTATTACTGCTTGGACCGTTGATAAAATGTATCGTTTAGAGCTTATATTAGCGCGTAGAAAAAGCAACCGGGCAATACGCCTAACTAAAGTGGAGCGTTCATCATGAGCTCACTACTTACCTCAACACTGCTTGGTGTATTTTGCTTGCTGTTAACCTTGGCTTTTTACTATGGCAGCAAGTGCCTTTATCAACGTAAACGTTCTATTTTCTTAATGCCGCTGCTATTGGCCCCTATATTGTTAGTGGCTGTTGTGATGATCTTTCACATCCCTTACCAGACCTATATGGCAGAATCTCATTGGTTATTGTGGCTACTTGGTCCGGCTACAGTGGCTTTTGCTATTCCGGTCTATGACAACCGATTGTTGATCAAGCGCCACTGGCTCTCTCTATCCGTGGGAGTGTTCGTATCGGTTGTGGTGGCTGTGGGAAGCACGGTTTTATTGGCTCGTTGGTTTGAATTACCCGATATGCTTCAGCGCAGTTTAGCGATGCGCTCGATTACCACGCCTTTTGCTGTTGAGGCAACGAAGTCAATTGGTGGGCAAAGTGATCTGACTGCTCTGTTTGTGGTACTTACTGGGGTGATAGGCATGGCGGTAGGTGAAGTGGTGTTAGCGTTATTATCCATTCGCTCTGGGCTTGGTAAAGGAGCCAGTCTTGGTGCTTCCGCGCACGGTGCAGGAACGGCAAAAGCGTATCAAATTGGCAATGCTGAAGGGGTAGTGTCGAGTGTGGTGATGATGATTGCGGGCATGGTCACTGTGTTGCTTGCTCCATTTATCGGTCATCTACTTTGGTAAAGCAAAGTGCTTGAACATGGACCAATAAAAAATCCCCTCGCAAGGGGATTTTTTATGTTTAAGAGATTAGCCTTCAAGTTCAGCTAAACACATCTCTTCATAAATCTGCTTAACCCATGTGCTGACGCGCTGTTCAGTCAGCTCTGGTTGACGATCTTCATCGATGCATAAACCAATAAAGTGGCTATTGTCACCCGCAACCAAGGCTTTAGAGGCTTCGAATTCATAACCTTCAGTTGGCCAGTGGCCAATAATCGTTGCGCCTTTGCTTTCGATAATGTCACGCACTGTACCCATCGCGTCACAGAAGTATTCAGCGTAGTCTTCTTGATCGCCGCAACCAAAAATAGCAACTAATTTCGTTGAGAAGTCGATCGCTTCTAATTCTGGGAAAAAATCATCCCAATCACACTGCGCTTCACCGTAGTACCAAGTAGGGATACCCAGTAACAATAAGTCAAAATTATCAATGTCTTCTTTGCTGCTTTTCGCAATATCTTGAACGTGAACGAGCTGCTTACCCAGTTGCTTTTGAATCATTTTCGCAACGGCTTCAGTATTACCGGTATCGCTACCAAAGAAGAGGCCTACACTTGCCATAGAATCATTACCTTTAATTTGTCATTTTCTGGCGGATGAGCGTGTTCTTTACCCCAGTCCGGTACCTTCCCAACTGAGTTGGATAAGTCCTTTAAGAATAAAGCCAGCACAACCTAAAAACAGAACTAGCCATACAATACGGCGCCCAAATGGCGGTACATTACCTTGCTTAAGGACATCTTTTATTGCCATACCGATAAGGAAAAATATAGACGCAAAAAGAAGATCGAGTCCAATCGACTCAAGCATGTTCATGTAGTCGTACAGCATGGGTATCCTTTATGCCAATTTGCTTGAGCGCACTATAACACTGTTATTCGTCAAAGTTAATGCGCGCATTGGTACCTATTTCACACTTGTTGTTTCACAGTAAAGCGGCTAGCTGCCAATGAACTTCCTGATCGCTCGTAAAACTTCAACGGGCTTTTCTGCGTGTAGCCAGTGCCCTGTGTTGGCGATGACGTGCGCTTTCGCTTGGCTAAACTGCTGCTGGATCATTTCTTGGTGTTCCGCTAGTAGATAGTCAGAGTTGCTGCCTTTAACCAATAAGGTTGGAACAGAGCTGCAAGGGATTGGTTCCCAGCCTAAAATATTCCAGTAATTTTTTTCAATGGCGGGAACATTAAAACGCCAGCTCATTACACCATCTTCTCGTTTAAATAACGATTTACTGAGAAATTGTCGTACGCCTTCTAGCTCAATATGTTGCGCTAAAATGGCCATGACCTCTGCTCGCGAGGTAGGCTGCTGCGCAATAACCGCGTTGAGCCCCGCCAGTACGTTATCATGTTTCCGATGCTGATAGCTGACGGGTGCCATATCTAAAACCACCAGTTTGGCGACTTTGGATGAGGCGATGTCAGCCAGCTTCATGGCAACTTTACCGCCCATTGAATGGCCAATCAGCGTGACAGAATCACAAGCTAACTCTTCGAGTAAACTAGCAACATCGAATGCCATGCTCGCGTAATCATGTTCCTCACTGTGAAATGATTGACCGTGATTACGCAAGTCAATACTCAATACTTGGTGATCGGCTTTTAGGTCTCTTGCAAGTAAACCTAGGTTGTCTAAATTGCCGAATAAACCATGGATCAAAACAACGGTGTGACCTTCACCTTCGAGTTTGTAATTAAGAAGTGCTGACATTTTATCTTATTAGTGATTGGTTTAACGTAGAGTATCAGTGAAGATCTCGCTATAATCCCTCAGAGTTTAAACATTGAGATTGTGAAAAGCGAATGAAAACAATTGAGGTTGATGAGGATCTATACCGTTATATTGCCAGCCAAACCCAACATATTGGAGAAAGCGCGTCGGATATTTTACGCCGTTTGCTCAATGTTGACGGTAAAGTGTCTGCAGCAGCGGTCGTGACGCAAGTAAGTACCGAGCCCAAGGGCATTGTTGTGAGTAAAGATGCCGTACAAGAGATACAGATTGATAGCGTAAAAGAGATGCGTTCTTTGCTCATTTCTGATGAATTTGCGGCTTTGAAAAAAGCAATTGATCGTTTTATGTTGGTGCTTTCAACCTTATACCGTATCGATCCAGTAAGTTTTGCTGAAGCGACCTTAGTGAAAGGACGTAAGCGTGTGTATTTTGCTGACAACGAGCAAACCTTGCTTACTAGTGGGCAGACAACCAAGCCAAGAGCGATTCCAAACACACCATTTTGGGTCATTACCAATAACAATACTAGCCGCAAACAACAGATGATCGAGCAGCTGATGGTATTGATGAATTTCCCGAGTGACATTATTGAGAAAGTGACGCACTCAATCTGATTTGTGCCCATTCATAGATAAAAATCTGATTCAAGCCTCATACTGCGGACCACTAAGTCCGTATCATGAGGCTTTTTATTTCGTTGTTATTTTAAGAAAGGATGTCAAAAATGGCTATGCACCCACGCGCCGGACAAAAAGCACGGCAGGAAGACTTACATAATATCCCTGCGCTCGTTGCAAACTACTTTTTACTTCAACCTGATGCGGCTAACCCAGACCATAAAGTACAATTTGGTACTTCGGGGCATCGTGGTTGCGCGGATAAATCGACATTTAACGAAAACCACATTCTTGCTATTGCTCAAGCGGTAGCAGAAGTGCGCGCTCAGCAAGGAACCACTGGGCCGATTTTTGTCGGAAAAGACACGCACGCACTCTCTGAGCCTGCTTTTTCTAGTGTACTTGAAGTACTGATCGCTAATGAAATTGAAGTGATCGTTCAACAGGATAATGGCTATACGCCAACTCCGGGTATTTCACACGCAATCTTGACTCATAACTTGAAGCACGCGCAAAAAGCTGATGGCATTGTGATCACACCTTCTCATAATCCACCACAAGATGGTGGTATTAAATACAATCCTACCCATGGCGGCCCTGCTGAAGGGGAAATCACCCAAGCGATTGAAAACCGTGCCAATGAGATCATTGCAGAAGGCATGCAAGGCGTGAAGCGTCTGCCTATTATGTCGGCAAAGCAATCGCCGCTGTTTAAACAAGTTGATCTTGTGAAACCTTATATTGATGACTTAGTGAATGTGATTGATATGGAGGCCATCCAAAAAGCCAATCTAAAACTGGGTGTTGATCCGCTCGGTGGCAGTGGTATTGATTATTGGCGTCAAATTGGCAAAGCGTATCAGCTTGATTTAACACTGGTGAGCGAAGCGGTGGATCCGACATTCCAATTTATGTCACTCGATAAAGATGGTGTAGTGCGTATGGACTGTTCTTCTCCTTATGCAATGGCGGGGTTATTAGCGTTAAAAGATCAGTATGATCTCGCGTTTGGTAATGACCCTGACTACGACCGCCACGGCATCGTCACTCCGAAAGGTTTGATGAACCCAAACCATTTCTTAGCCGTATGCATCGATTATCTGTATCGTCACCGCAAGCAATGGCGTAAAGAAGTGGCTGTTGGTAAAACGTTAGTATCAAGTGCATTGATTGACCGTGTGGTCGCCGATCTTGGCCGTGAGCTGTGTGAAGTACCTGTCGGCTTTAAGTGGTTTGTTGATGGCTTATACAGTGGTCACTTCGGTTTTGGTGGTGAAGAGAGCGCAGGTGCGTCATTCCTGCGTAAAGATGGAACGCCTTGGTCAACGGATAAAGACGGTATTATCCTTTGCTTACTGGCGGCGGAAATCACCGCTGTCACAGGTAAAAATCCGCAGCAATATTATGAAGATCTGGCCGCGAAACATGGAGAGTCTAAATATAGTCGTATTCAAGCTGTCGCAAATGGCCCACAAAAAGCAGTGCTGAGCAAATTGTCACCAGAGATGGTCTCTGCGCAAACATTAGCGGGAGATGAGATCACAGCCCGCTTGACGCATGCTCCCGGTAATGGCGCAGCCATCGGTGGATTAAAAGTGACCACTGATTATGGCTGGTTTGCTGCTCGTCCATCAGGCACAGAAGATATTTATAAGATCTATTGTGAAAGTTTTAAGGGCGATGAGCACCTCAAGCAAATCGAAGCGGAAGCGCAACAGATTGTTAATCAAGTCTTTGCCGACGCTGGTTTGTAAGCAAACTTATCAATTAAAATAGGCGGCCAGAGGCCGCCTATTTTATATTTAGTCGTCTATTATCTTGGTTAAAGCTGAGGCCAACTGTCGGGAACGATGAACCAGAACTTTCCGCTGTCACTTTGGCAATGCACAAAACCATGCTCTTCATTTGCTGTGTAACGCGTGCAGTTTTTACCTTTCCCGCTAATCCATTGAGGCTTTTCCAGTAAGAATAACGCTTCATCTATTTGATGTGACTGGCTTTGATAACACCAAAAACCAGCAATTTGTGACGGATTGAGTTTATAACCTAGGCATTCACTAGGAACAGGCTCATCGTGAAAAGGGTTTACATATAAGCGCCCTTGCATCAGTAAATGACGGCTAACGTCACGCCAAAGTGGGTAAGCCGCACTAAATTGGGCTGATTGGGAAAGGGTCAATTGGTGGTTCAGCATATGTTCAAGTTTGAGATCTAATCGATCTTGAGCATTGGGACCATACCACAGCCCTTGATGTAGCAGGTAAAACTTCACTGCGACTTCCCAATGCTCATAACGCTGACTGCGTTTATTTTTGATGACAAAATCTAGCGAACCTAGTGTACTTCCTGCTTCGTTCAATTGAATTTCTTCAGAAACGGCGGAATAAGTGGGGTTTAGCGTAAACAATAAAGAACATAAATGCTGGTAGAGAAAGCCTAACCTAGGGTTCCCTCTATACTCTTCTTTCAATATCGGAACATTGGGTAAAAAAGGAGTACGTGCCGCGACTACACCCTCTCCTTGGAAAAGAGTAGGGGTTGTCGACACCCAGTGTGCCAGTGTGTTGAGGTCCATTGTCATTAATTGTTCTCGTCCTTATTTTTCGACATTCTAGCTTGAAATTGTTATAACCACGCTAATGATAAAACTCAATTTTGGAATGAAAGATGGATAATTTAAAACTTGAAGCTCTGCTCAATCAAAAGCTTAATCCTCAATTGATTAAAGACTATTGCCCTAATGGATTGCAAGTTGAAGGTCGCACTGAAATCAAAAAGATTGTGACGGGTGTGACGGCCTCGCAAGCGCTGATTGAACAAGCAATTGAACGAAATGCTGACGCTTTATTAGTGCATCATGGTTATTTTTGGAAAAGTGAGCCTGAGTCCATCCGTGGAATGAAAGGCCACCGGATCCGAGCTTTGATACGAAATGATATAAATTTATACGCATATCATTTGCCGTTAGACATCCATCCAGAATTAGGCAATAACAAGTTGTTAGCTGATTTGTTGGGGATTCATGTTGATAGCGGATTAGAAGGGCACCCGCAGTCGGTCGCCATGTTCGGCCATTTTGAACAAGCGTTGACAGCCGATGAGCTCAGTCAACGAATCGAGCAAGCTTTACAACGACGGCCACTGCACGTAGCTCCGAGCTCAAACAGAATCATCAAAACGGTGGGTTGGTGTACTGGTGGTGGGCAAGATTACGTCGATCTAGCGGCGCAGCATGGATTAGATGCGTTCATCTCTGGTGAAATATCAGAGCGGACTACCTACTCAGCAAGAGAGCAAAATATTCATTATTTTTCTGCAGGGCACCATGCCACAGAGCGTTATGGCGTTAAGGCTCTGGGAGAATGGTTAGCGAGCGAATATGGCTTTGAGGTTGAGTTTATCGATATCAATAACCCTGTGTAGCGGGTTTGTTTCTGATCAATGTATCAAATGAAAAAAGAGCGAGTGGGAACTCGCTCTTTTCTATTAAGTACTATGACTGGGTTTGCTATTCGCGTTCGTGTAATGGTTTAAAGTTACGCATTTTTTGACCAGTGTAAAGTTGGCGAGGACGGCCAATTTTATTATCTGGATCACTGTGCATTTCATTCCAGTGGGCAATCCAACCGATAGTGCGAGACATTGCGAAGATAACGGTAAACATAGAGATTGGAATACCGATAGCCTTCAGAATAATACCTGAGTAGAAATCCACGTTAGGGTAGAGTTTTTTCTCAACAAAGTATTCGTCAGAAAGCGCGATGCGCTCAAGTTCCATCGCCACATCTAACAGTGGGTCTTGAATATTCAGCTCTTTGAGCACTTCATGGCAAGCCTCACGCATTACCGTCGCTCTTGGGTCGTAGTTTTTATAAACTCGGTGACCAAAACCCATCAAGCGGAATGGATCATCCTTATCTTTTGCTCTGACGACATACTCAGGAATATTATCAACGTTGCCTATCTCTTCTAGCATACGCAGACAGGCTTCGTTAGCACCCCCATGAGCAGGCCCCCACAAAGAGGCAATGCCAGCCGCAATACAGGCAAACGGGTTAGCACCAGAAGAACCGGCAAGGCGAACCGTTGAGGTTGACGCGTTTTGTTCATGATCTGCATGCAGTGTGAAAATTTTATCCATCGCGCGTGCAACCACAGGGTTCACTTCATACTCTTCACACGGCGTTGCAAACATCATGTGTAGGAAGTTCTCGGCATAGCTTAAGTCATTACGCGGGTAGATAAATGGTTGGCCGACAGAATACTTGTAGCACATCGACGCCAATGTTGGCATTTTTGAGAGTAGGCGGTAAGCCGCTATTTCTCGGTGTATATCATTATTAATATCAAGTGAATCATGGTAGAACGCGGCAAGCGCTCCAACCACACCACACATTACAGCCATTGGGTGAGCGTCACGGCGGAAACCGTGGAAGAAACTTGCGATTTGCTCATGAACCATAGTGTGACGCGTCACCGTATGTTTAAACTCTTCATATTGCTTACGATTAGGGGCTTCACCGTAAAGAAGAATATAACAAACTTCCAAGTAATCAGCGTTATTGGCTAATTGATCAATAGGGAAGCCGCGGTGCAGTAACACCCCTTTTTCGCCATCGATATAAGTGATTTGAGATTCACAAGATGCAGTGGCAAGAAAACCAGGGTCAAAAGTGAAGTATCCGTTGGCTCCTAGTTTACGAACGTCGATTACTTGTGGGCCTACAGTCCCATCCATAATCGGCAGCTCGATTGGCGCTTTACCTTCAATATGAAGGGTCGCTTTCTTATCTGCCATAACAATCTCCTTTGTTTATTATTTAATCCGTCCAGGATGTTTGTGTGACATTTTTTTACGTGTGTTCTTAATTAAAGTCAATTTTTCTCGTCTGATGTGTGCACTTGTTTTGATTTTTTATACATATAAAGTTAAAAATCTGTTCTGTGTAGCAAAAATTGTTACATCAATTGTATTAGAATGTTGCGAGCCGTATAGTGGCACTGAAAATTTTGGTGAACACCTTATAAATAAAAGGCTAGAAACTGTATTTCAGTATTGCATTCTGTCTTTGTTGTTAACGGAATTATTACATTTAACTGCGCGATATCGGGCTCTTTATGTTAAAATAATGTTAACTTTTGTGGGTTTTACAACCAAAATTCATTTATAACTATAAATGCTCAATGGAGCTGAGTGAGCAAGCCCGTGAAAGAAAGAAAGTCAAGACCTGTTAATTTAGATTTACAGACCATTCACTTTCCGATCAGTGCGATTGCATCCATCCTACACCGAGTGTCTGGGGTGATGATGTTCGTTGCGGTCGGAATTTTGCTGTGGTTACTCTCCCTCTCGTTAAGTTCTCCGGTAGGTTTTATGGAAGCCAGCAACATTGTTAATGGCTTTTTCGCAAAATTTATTTTATGGGGAATTTTAACAGCGCTGTCTTACCACATTGCAGGTGGTATACGCCATTTGCTGATGGACCTGGGCCACTTTGAAGAGTTGGAGTCAGGGGCTATGAGTGCCAAAGTCGCCTTCATCGCAACAGCAGTGCTTTCAGTTTTAGCGGGAGTATTGGTATGGTAAAACATGTTTCTTCTTTTGGTCGTAACGGAGTGCATGATTATCTGCTGATCCGTGCTTCTGCGATCATTATGACTCTTTATACTATCTACCTAGTCAGCTTCTGTGCTTTCTCTGGTGATATCTCCTATGTTTCATGGACACAGTTTTTTGGTGGAACCTTTACCAAAGTCTTCACAATGCTGGCGTTAGTCTCTGTCCTTATCCATGGTTGGATCGGTTTATGGCAAGTATTAACGGATTACATTAAGTGTTCTAAATTGCGTGGTGGCCTGCAATTGGTTGTTATCGCAGTGCTCTTTGGATACTTCTTCTCTGGCTTATTTGTATTGTGGGGTGCGTAAGTGACTATTCCAGTTCGTGAATTTGATGCCGTAGTGATCGGCGCTGGTGGTGCTGGCATGCGTGCAGCACTGCAAATTTCAGAGCAAGGTTTATCCTGTGCTCTGCTTTCTAAAGTTTTTCCAACACGTTCTCACACGGTTTCGGCTCAAGGTGGTATTACCGTTGCGTTAGGCAACGCGCATGAGGACCACTGGGAACAACATATGTATGACACGGTGAAGGGCTCCGACTATATCGGTGACCAAGATGCTATCGAGTACATGTGTAAGAATGGTCCAGAGTCGGTGATTGAACTAGAGAAAATGGGTTTGCCTTTTTCTCGTTTTGACAATGGCACCATTTATCAGCGCCCCTTTGGTGGGCAATCCAAAAATTTTGGCGGTGAACAAGCGGCTCGAACCGCTGCTGCCGCTGACCGTACTGGTCACGCACTACTTCATACCTTGTATCAACAAAACATTAAATATAAGACCACTATTTTCTCTGAGTGGTACGCACTTGATTTAGTGAAAAATGAAGAGGGTGCAGTACTTGGTTGTACCGCCTTGTGTATGGAAACAGGCGAAGTTTGTTATTTCAAATCTAAAGCTACAGTATTAGCGACTGGCGGAGCTGGCCGTATCTATGCTTCAACCACCAACGCGCACATCAATACGGGTGATGGCGTGGGCATGGCTATCCGCGCTGGCGTCCCGATGCAAGATATCGAAATGTGGCAATTCCACCCAACAGGGATTGCTGGTGCTGGCGTTCTTGTGACGGAAGGGTGTCGTGGTGAAGGTGGTTATCTTTTAAATAAAGATGGCGAACGTTTCATGGAACGTTATGCACCAAACGCGAAGGATTTGGCTGGTCGCGATGTAGTAGCCCGCTCAATGATGATTGAGATCCGTGAAGGTCGTGGTTGCGATGGTCCATGGGGTCCGCATATCAAGCTTAAACTGGATCACCTTGGCAAAGAAACTCTGGAATCTCGTCTGCCGGGCGTATGTGAGTTGTCACGTACGTTTGCTCACGTCGATCCAGTTAAAGAACCGATTCCAGTGATCCCAACTTGCCACTACATGATGGGAGGAGTACCGACTCAAGTTTCAGGTCAGGCGATTAAGCAAGATGCTAAAGGCGCTGATGTGGAAGTTCAAGGTTTGTTTGCGTGTGGTGAAATTGCATCAGTATCGGTGCATGGCGCGAACCGTTTGGGTGGTAACTCTCTACTGGATTTAGTGGTCTTTGGCCGAGCAACAGGCTTGCATTTGGGCGAAACGTTGAAAAAGCAAGCGGACGCAAAACCTGCCACAGAAGCGGACATTGAAAAATCGCTAGAACGTTACAACCGCTGGGAAAACAGTACAGGTGGTGAAGATCCCGCGCAAATTCGTAAAGATCTGCAACGTTGTATGCAAAATAACTTCTCGGTGTTCCGTGAAGGTGAAGCTATGGCTAAAGGTCTTGAAGAGCTTAAGGTGATTCGTGAACGTTTGAAGAACGCACATCTTTCAGACAAGTCAACCGAGTTCAACACTCAACGGATCGAGTGTTTAGAGCTGGAAAACTTGATGGAAACAGCATTTGCTACTGCGGTTGCTGCAAATTATCGTACCGAAAGCCGTGGAGCCCACGCTCGCTTTGACTATCCTGAACGCGATGATGCTAATTGGTTATGCCATTCAATTTACAACCCTGAGACTGAAAGCATGTCGAAGCGTAGCGTAAATATGGAACCAATTTATCGTGAAGCGTTTCCGCCTAAAGCGCGCACATACTAAGGAGAAGGCACTATTATGAAATTGAAATTCTCTTTGTATCGCTATAATCCGGACGTCGATCAAAAGCCTTACATGAAGGATTATCTGCTTGAAGTCGAAGAGGGCTCTGACATGATGTTGTTGGATGCACTCATTTTGCTGAAAGAGCAAGATCCCACCATTGCTTTTCGTCGCTCGTGCCGTGAAGGGGTGTGTGGATCTGACGGTTTGAACATGAACGGTAAAAATGGATTAGCGTGTATCACTCCATTATCTGCGCTTTTGGCCAAAGGCACGATCGTTATTCGACCTCTGCCGGGGCTACCAGTCGTCCGTGATTTAATTGTCGATATGGCCCAGTTTTATGAAAATTACGAGAAGGTTAAACCTTATCTTGTGACTGACGGAAACTTGCCTCCGGCTCGTGAGAACTTGCAATCACCAGAAGAGCGAGCGCATTTAGACGGTTTATATGAGTGCATTATGTGCGCTTGCTGCACAACTTCATGCCCTTCTTTCTGGTGGAACCCGGATAAGTTTATCGGCCCAGCAGGTTTATTGGCGGCTTATCGTTGGCTAATTGACAGCCGAGATACCGCAACAGATGAACGTTTATCTAATCTTGATGATGCTTTTAGCGTTTTTCGTTGCCATGGCATCATGAATTGTGTAAGTGTTTGTCCTAAGGGATTAAATCCGACGAAAGCCATTGGACATATCAAATCAATGCTTGTGAACCGTTCGGTTTAAAATGAATAAAAATTGCAGGTCTTCGGACCTGCCTTTTATAGCTCGGCATAGACCGAAGCAAACGTGAAAACTACTGGTTAAGGGAAAATATGCACAACGGCGTGATGAAGGCATGGCTCGAGTCTTCACACTTGGCTGGCGCCAATGCAACTTACGTAGAGGACCTCTACGAACTGTATCTAAGTGATCCTGATCTGGTAAGTGAGGAGTGGAAACGTGTTTTTGACGGCTTGCCTGCGCAAGCTGACAATGTGGTTGAACAGCCACATTCACGTGTCCGTGACTACTTCCGACGACTCGCGAAAGAAACAAAGCATTACAATGTCCAAGTTAGTGATCCAGATGTCGATGCTAAGCAAGTAAGAGTCTTGCAGCTGATTAATGCTTACCGTTTTCGCGGTCATGAAGCGGCTCAACTCGACCCCCTAGGTTTATGGCAACGCCCATTAGTGGCAGAATTAGACCCAGCGTTCCACAATCTTAACGAAGGTGACTTCGAAGAAACTTTCAATGTCGGCTCTTTTGCTATCGGGCAAGAGACAATGAAATTGAAAGACATTTATCAAGCCCTCAACAAAACCTATTGCGGTTCCATCGGTGCAGAATACATGCACATTATCGACACTGAACAAAAGCGTTGGATACAACAACGTCTTGAATCAGTCGTTGGTCAACCTTCTTTCAGCAAAGAAGAAAAACGAATTTTCCTCGAAGAATTGACAGCCGCAGAAGGCCTTGAGCGTTATTTAGGCGCGAAATTCCCTGGTGCGAAACGCTTTTCTTTAGAAGGTGGCGACGCACTCATCCCAATGATGAAAGAGTTGATTCGTCATGCCGGTAGTACAGGCATGCGTGAAGTTGTGATTGGTATGGCGCACCGTGGTCGTCTTAACATGCTTGTTAACGTTTTGGGTAAAAAGCCTCAAGATCTGTTCGACGAGTTTGCGGGCAAGCATGGTGAAAGCTGGGGAACGGGTGATGTTAAATATCACCAAGGCTTCTCTGCTGACTTTGCGACACCCGGGGGTGATGTGCATCTAGCCTTAGCTTTTAACCCTTCACACCTTGAAATTGTAAACCCAGTCGTGATTGGTTCAGTCCGTGCTCGACAAGACAGACTTGGAGATGAAGACGGTTCGACAGTACTGCCTATCTCGATTCATGGTGACTCTGCTATCGCTGGTCAAGGTGTCGTTGCAGAGACGTTTAATATGTCTCAAGCACGGGGCTATTGTGTTGGTGGTACGGTACGCATTGTTATTAATAACCAAGTTGGCTTTACCACCTCAAACCCTCGTGATACACGCTCGACTATGTATTGTACTGACATCGCTAAGATGGTTCAGGCCCCTATTTTCCACGTCAATTCTGATGATCCAGAAGCAGTTGCTTTCGTCACCCGCATTGCACTCGATTATCGTAATGAATTTAAGCGTGATGTCGTCATTGATCTGGTTTGTTATCGCCGTCACGGCCATAACGAAGCCGATGAACCCAATGCTACTCAGCCGTTAATGTATCAAAAGATCAAAAAGCATCCTACGCCGCGTAAGCTTTATGCTGATGTTTTGATAGAGCGTGGTGAGTTTGATATTGAGATTGCCACACAGTTAGTCAACGAATATCGTGATGCTCTGGATCATGGTGAAGTCGTGGTGAAAGAGTGGCGTCCAATGGCACTGCACTCTGTTGATTGGTCACCGTATATTGGCCATGAATGGGATATGCCATGGAATAGTAAAGTTGACCTTGAGCGTTTAAAAGAGCTGGGTAACCGAATTTGTCAGTATCCAGAAAGCCATAAACTGCAAAGTCGTGTGGATAAAATCTATACCGACCGACAAGCGATGGTTAATGGAGAGAAGCTTCTCGATTGGGGTATGGCTGAAACGCTGGCTTATGCAACCTTAGTCGATGATGGAAAGCGAATCCGCATTTCGGGGCAAGACTCCGGGCGTGGAACCTTCTTCCACCGTCACTCGGTATTGCATAACCAAAGTGACGCAAGTACCTATATTCCATTGGCGAATGTCCATGATAAACAGGGTCCTTTTGAAGTATTGGATTCGGTTTTGTCCGAAGAAGCAGTGCTAGCTTTTGAATATGGCTACGCGACAGCGGAGCCGAGTGGTTTGACGATTTGGGAAGCTCAGTTTGGTGATTTCGCCAATGGAGCTCAAGTCGTGATTGACCAGTTCATCTCTTCCGGTGAACAAAAATGGGCGCGTTTGTGTGGTTTAACCATGCTGCTACCTCATGGTTATGAAGGGCAAGGCCCAGAGCACTCATCAGCACGCTTAGAGCGTTATTTGCAACTGTGCGCCGAACAAAACATGCAAGTGGTGGTTCCCTCTACGCCAGCGCAGGTATACCACATGCTGCGTCGTCAGGTTGTTCGTCCAATGCGTCGACCATTGATCGTTATGTCACCAAAATCGTTACTGCGTCACCCACTATGTATCTCAACACTGGAAGACTTGGCTGACGGATCGTTTTTGCCGGCTATCGGCGAAGTTGACGATCTCAACCCAGCGAACGTCAAACGTGTTGTGTTCTGCTCTGGTAAGGTTTACTACGACCTGCTTGAACAGCGCCGCAATAACGAACAAGATGATGTTGCTATCGTCCGTATTGAACAGCTATATCCATTCCCGAAAGAAGAAGTGGAAGCGGTTATCGCTCAATACACTAATGTTGTTGACTATGTATGGTGCCAAGAAGAGCCTCAAAACCAAGGTGCTTGGTACAGTAGCCAACATAACTTCCGTTCTGCCATTCCAGCCGGTGCTGATCTGAAATACGCAGGTCGCCCTGCATCAGCATCACCAGCCGTTGGTTATATGTCGGTACACTTGAAACAACAAAAAGCGTTGGTTGAAGACGCTCTGACCCTAGCTTAACGAACTAGAAGTAAAAGGAAGACACAGATTATGACAATTGAAATTCTGGTTCCAGATCTACCTGAATCAGTGGCTGATGCAACAGTCGCGACATGGCATAAAAAGCCAGGTGAAGCCGTCGCTCGTGATGAAGTACTCGTTGAGATTGAAACTGATAAAGTAATTCTTGAAGTGCCAGCGCCTGAGGCGGGTGTTCTCGAAGCCATTATCGAGCAAGAAGGTGCGACGGTGCTTTCGAAACAGTTATTGGCGAAATTAAAACCCGGTGCCGTTGCAGGTGAACCGACGAAAGACACCACCAACGATACAGAGCCGTCTCCTGATAAACGTCACAAAGCCACATTGACAGACGAAACGAATGATGCACTTAGCCCTGCGGTACGCCGTTTACTCGCCGAGCATGGTTTGGAAGCAAGCCAAGTGAAAGGCTCTGGTGTGGGTGGGCGTATCACGCGTGAAGATATTGATGCTCATCTAGCGGCCGCAAAATCAGCGTCAGCAGTTGCTTCAAGTCAACCTGAGCCTGTCGTTGCTATGGCGCGCAGCGAAAAACGTGTACCGATGACGCGTTTGCGTAAACGTGTTGCGGAGCGTCTGCTTGAGGCAAAAAATAGCACGGCGATGTTGACGACGTTTAATGAAGTTAACATGAAGCCTATCATGGATCTTCGTAAGCAATATCAAGGTCTGTTTGAAGAGAAACACGGTATTCGTTTAGGCTTTATGTCTTTCTACGTGAAAGCGGTAACAGAAGCGTTAAAGCGTTACCCAGAAGTGAATGCATCTATTGATGGCCAAGATATTGTGTATCACAGCTATTTTGATATTAGCATGGCAGTTTCAACGCCTCGTGGCTTAGTGACTCCGGTTCTTAAAGATTGCGATACGCTAAGCCTTGCCGAAATTGAGAAGGGCATCAAAGAGCTTGCACTCAAAGGAAGAGATGGCAAATTGACGGTTGAAGAATTGACTGGCGGTAATTTCACAATTACGAATGGCGGTGTGTTTGGATCGTTAATGTCAACACCGATCATCAATCCGCCGCAAGCGGCCATATTGGGCATGCACAAAATCCAAGACCGCCCAATGGCTGTGGATGGCAAAGTAGAAATTTTACCAATGATGTACCTAGCACTTTCTTACGACCACCGTTTGGTGGATGGCCGTGAGTCAGTTGGTTTCCTTGTGACAGTAAAAGAGCTACTTGAAGATCCAGCACGTCTGCTACTGGACGTGTAACCTCACTGAACGTTGTTCAGTGAATTTAAGGCTAGGCAGGCTCACGTCTAGCCTTCATTTAAGCAAAAAGCTACAAGCTATCCTCTTGGATAAATTGCAGCCGCTTAATTTGAGAAGCACCCTACAGATATATGGCGCAGCATAGCTGCCGCTTTATGGAAATAATAAATCCCCTAAGGGATAAACAAACGGAAGAACATAATGAATTTGCATGAATATCAAGCCAAACAGCTGTTTGCAGAATTCGGTTTGCCTGTACCGGAAGGTTATGCCTGTGATACTCCACAAGAAGCTTTTGAAGCGGCGGGTCGGATTAGTACAGCGAAGAAAGTTGTTAAGTGTCAAGTGCATGCAGGTGGTCGCGGTAAAGCGGGTGGCGTTGAGTTGCACGACACTAAAGATGGTGTCAAAGAGTTTGCTCAAAAATGGCTAGGTAAACATCTGGTTACTTATCAAACGGACGCAAATGGCCAGCCAGTATCAAAAATTTTGGTTGAAGAAGCCTCTAATATCGCGAATGAGCTTTACTTAGGCGCTGTTGTTGACCGTGCGACTCGTCGTGTCGTGTTCATGGCCTCAACAGAAGGCGGCGTGGAAATTGAAAAAGTAGCGGAGGAGACTCCGGAGCTGATTCATAAAGCCGCGATTGATCCTTTGGTTGGTCCGCAAGCCTACCAAGGCCGCGAACTTGCTTTCAAACTTGGCTTGGAAGGCGACCAAATTAAGCAATTTGTGAAGATCTTTCTAGGTCTTGGCGCTATGTTTACCCAGTATGATCTTGCACTGCTAGAAATCAACCCATTAGTTGTCACCGCTGAAGGGAACTTGTTGTGCCTTGATGGCAAGATCAACATCGACTCAAACGCACTTTATCGTCAACCTAAACTTCGCGAAATGCACGATCTCTCACAAGAAGATGAGCGCGAAGCTCATGCTGCTCAGTGGGAACTGAACTATGTTGCTCTTGATGGCAATGTTGGCTGCATGGTGAACGGTGCTGGCCTTGCAATGGGCACCATGGATATTGTTAACCTTCATGGCGGCAAACCTGCAAACTTCCTTGATGTTGGTGGTGGTGCAACCAAAGAGCGTGTTGCTGAAGCGTTCAAAATCATTTTGTCTGATGACAACGTGAAAGCCGTATTGGTGAATATTTTCGGCGGTATCGTACGTTGCGATATGATTGCAGAAGGCATTATCGGTGCGGTGAAAGAAGTTGGTGTAACGGTTCCCGTAGTCGTGCGTTTGGAAGGTACAAACGCGGAATTAGGACGCGGAGTACTCGCAAATTCTGGTCTTGATATCATTGCAGCTGAGTCGTTAACGGACGCAGCTCAGAAAGTTGTTGCTGCGGCGGAGGGTAAATAATGTCGGTACTTATTAATAAAGACACCAAAGTAATCTGCCAAGGTTTCACTGGTGGTCAGGGAACTTTCCACTCCGAACAGGCGATTGCCTACGGTACACAAATGGTCGGTGGGGTTTCTCCGGGTAAAGGTGGTCAAACTCACCTTGGTCTGCCTGTATTTAATACGGTGCGTGACGCAGTGAAAGCAACGGGTGCAACGGCAACCGTTATTTATGTACCTGCACCATTTTGTAAAGACGCTATTTTAGAAGCAATTGACGCTGGTATTGAACTTATTGTGACGATCACTGAAGGTATACCGACTACCGATATGATTGACGTAAAAGTGAAGCTCGAAGAGACTGGTGTGCGTATGATTGGCCCGAACTGTCCGGGTGTGATTACACCGGATGCGTGTAAGATCGGCATCATGCCAGGCCACATTCATAAGAAAGGAAAAGTGGGTATTGTTTCTCGTTCAGGAACGCTAACTTATGAAGCCGTTAAGCAAACAACAGATGAAGGCTTTGGTCAGTCAACGTGTGTTGGTATCGGCGGTGACCCAATCCCGGGCTCTAACTTCATTGATATCTTGAAACTATTCCAAGATGATCCTGAAACTGAAGCGATTGTGATGATTGGCGAGATCGGTGGTACAGCCGAAGAAGAAGCCGCGGCATTCATTAAAGAGAATGTCACGAAACCGGTTGTGTCTTATATTGCTGGTGTGACAGCGCCTCCGGGTAAACGGATGGGCCATGCTGGTGCTATCATTTCTGGTGGTAAAGGGACAGCTGATGAGAAATTTGCAGCGCTTGAAGCCGCGGGTGTGAAAACTGTCAAAAGCCTTGCTGATATCGGAAAAGCATTGCGTGAAGTGACAGGTTGGTAATCACGCCGCCCTTAGTTTGAAGACAAACCCCGAACCTTGTTTCGGGGTTTTTACTTTAGATTCAATAGGTTTTGATACTAGCGTTTTACAAGTTGACTGCACATAAACATCGTTGTAGCCGTCACAACAACCGAAGGGCCTGCAGGTGTGTCAAAATGCCACGAGAGGATTAGCCCGCCCAGCACAGCTAAAGCGCCAATCAAAGAAGCTAATATTGCCATTTGCTCTGGGGTTTTTGTGAGTCGCCTAGCGGTCGCCGCGGGAATAATCAGCAGCGATGTCATAATCAGAGCACCAACAAATTTCATTCCTAGTGCAATCACCACCCCAATCAATAGCATCAGCAGCAAACGCATTAAATCAACGTTTATGCCCTCAACAAACGCAAGTTCTTCGTTCACTGTAGTTGAAAGTAATGGACGCCAAAAAAGAAATAGCAGTGCACTTACTGCAATCGCTCCTCCCCAAATGAAGGCTAAATCAGTAAAACTTACCGCCAATAAATCGCCAAAGAGATAGCTCATTAAATCTATGCGGACGTTATCAAGGAAGCTTACTGCAATGAGACCAATGGATAACGAGCTATGAGCAAGAATGCCGAGCAAAGTGTCTGTCGCCACAAGCTGCTGTTTCTGCATAGTAACCAAAATGATTGCAAGCCCAAGACAGCAAACGAGCAACGCAAGATAAAGGTTGATATCAAGCAAAAAACCTAGCGCCAATCCCATCAGCGAGGCGTGTGCGAGGGTATCGCCAAAATAAGCCATTTTTCGCCAAACCACGAATGACCCAAGGGGACCTGCGATAACGGCAATACCAAGGCCTGCTAATATTGATGGAAGAAGAAATTCAATCATGATGGTGACCGTGTGAATGATTTGAACAGCAAGTTGCATCTCCTTTCACAGGTTGGCCTGCTAAGTCGTGATGATGCTGATGTTTGTGATGGTAAAAAGCTAAGGCTTCGTGATTGCGCGTACCAAATAAAGCGATATAGCTTGGGTGTTGAGTAATCGTTGCAGGTGAACCGAAACAGCAAACATGGTGATGAAGACAGATAACATCATCCGTTTTTGCCATCACCAGATGCAAATCGTGAGAGACCATGAAGACACCACAACCGAAACGATGTCGTATGGCATCAATAAGATCATACAGATCAATTTGCCCTTGCACGTCAACACCTTGGGCTGGTTCATCAAGAATTAGAATATCTGGGCGCTGTAGCAATGCACGGGCGATAAGAATCCGTTGCGTTTCACCACCGGACAGCTTATGCATATCATAATCAAGAAGATGCTCGGCCCCGACTAGTCTGAGTGCGTCTAGCAACTCTTGTTGACTAAAACGTCCGGCCAAACTTAAAAATCGTTTAGCGGGGAGTGGTAACGCGTCATTAAGTTTTAATTTTTGAGGAACATAACCAATTTTAAGGTTTTTTACGCGCGTCATCGTTCCGCTATGGACGGGCTGTAGCCCGAGCAATACTTTAACGAGCGTCGACTTGCCCGCACCATTAGGACCTATCAGTGTGGTAATCTTCCCTTTTTCTAGGTTGATACTGACATTGTCCAAAACACGGCGGTTGTTGAATTCGACACAAATGCCTTGCAGCTGGATTAAGTTGGACATGAATGGAACTTATTTGCAATTCGGAAGTGTTATAATGTAACATTTCGTTCCCTTTAACGCTATATACCGAATGGAAAAACCATCATGTTGCGTCAGATTATGCTCCTTCTTTGCTTAATAACATTATCGCCTTTGGCGTGGTCTACGGTCATTTTGACCAGCATCAAGCCGATTCAGATGATTACATATGAATTGACTCTCGATGTGAATGAACCAGAAGTACTACTGGGGGCAAATACCTCACCGCATGACTATGCGTTGCGCCCTTCTGATGTTAAAAAAGTCAGAGCGGCGGATTTAGTGATTTGGTATGGAAAAGACCTTGAGCCATTCTTAAGTAAGACATTAGCGAGTCACCACAACGTTTTGACCATCAGCCAAATTGATGGCCTGACACTGAGAGAGCTCAGTGGCGAACAACACGATCATGATGGGCATCACCATGGTATGTATGACCCACATTTTTGGCTTGGAACCGATCAAGCCAAGCAAGTGGCAGCGGCGATTACCGCAAGTTTAGTGAAAAGTGATAGCGCTAATACCGAGCAGTATAAAGTAAACTTAGTCCGCTTTTTGGCTCAATTAGATTCGACCCATCAAGCAATCACGCAGAAGATGAGCAAAATTAGTGATAAAGGGTATTATGTTTTTCATGATGCATACGGCTATTTTGAACAGCAATACCATTTGAATAACCTCGGCCATTTTACCGTTAGTCCTGATAGAAAGCCGGGTGCTAAAACCCTAATCACCATTAAAAATTCAATCATTAATAATGAAGCGAAATGCGTGTTTTCAGAACCTCAGTTTACTCCGGCGGTGATTGATACTGTGACTCGTGGCACTAAGGTTAAAACGGGAGTACTTGATCCATTAGGCGCAGATATCAAAGTGAAAAGTGGCAGCTATTTTGAGCTGTTAAATCAGCTGAGCAACAACTTTTACACTTGTTTGTCTCAATAGATGTACGCTGTATTGTATGTTGTACGATCTGCACTGAAATCTAGGATAAAGATTCACAGATTGTCGCTTTCTTAGCTTCAAAAAGCCTTATCTTTGGTTAGAATGTTTTGATAATTATCGCCACGAAAAAACAGTTTGCAATTTGGCGTGTTATTGATTGAGGCTCTGTCTGTTGAAAGGAAAGAACGACTATTTTAAACCTTTGCTCTGGATCTTGGGTTTTCTGACGCTTTTATTAGCGCAGGGGACACAAGCTCTAGACAAAGCACCTTCTATCTTCTATCCATTGCCAGCTCAGGCTCAAGGGAAAATTTTTGCCGCACAAAATTTGTTTTTAGGTGAAGAAGGGGGAATTTGGATACACGATGTGCATGGCAAAGTGGTTTTCTTTGATGGACAAAACATCCTTCCCCGGCGTGGCTCAGTGCTTTCACAAGAGAGCGAAAATATTACCTATCTTAATAACGCTTTTTGGACGTTCATTGATAATGAACTTTATCGAACTTATCCCGCACAAGATCGCGAATTAGTATTTAGCTTAACGCCTGGAATCATCATAAAAAAAATAGGTTCGTCAGGTAATTTCATCTGGTTAGCCGATGAGACGCACTTTTATACATACCATGCGCAAACCCACAAGTTAGTTACTTATTCTTTTAAAGAAATGTATCAATTAAATCAAGCTAGTCGATTGATCGTTAATGATGCGAAGTTTGTGCTTTCTAAATGGGTATTAGCCACTAATGCTGGAGTCTATCTGTCAGATGGAGAGAGTTTTTCTCACGTGCTCAGCTCTGGTAAAAACTTCATTGAGAAACTCTATTTTTCCGAGAAACGTAGAGAGCTTGTGATTGGAATGCTCAATGGTGGGCTGATTATTGATGTCGAGGACCCAAAGCGCCAACAAAAGTTGGTTGGAGATTCCCATGTATTATCTGTTGCTGAGACAGATCAAGAGTATTGGATTGGTACTGAAGATGGATTATTTGTTCATTCGTTTTTGACAGGTAAAACCGTCAAGTTAGAAAGTAATGACCAAGACAATAATGGGTTACCAGGCAATAAAATTTATTCATTGGTCAATGACTTACAAGGTGGGATTTGGATCGCAACGGATAAAGGTGTTCGTTACTTTTCTCTGTTTGGACAAAAATTTAAGCGTCATTCCATTGCACCGCTCACCAATAATCCCATGACAAAAATTGTAACAAGGTCAGATAACAACGGGTATTTGTTTTTAACTCGACAAGGGTTGTACCAAGTCGATGCTGAAGATTGGCAAGAGCCTAAACTTATTTTCTCTGGAGAAGTGCATGATTTCGCTCAAATAGATGGTCATTCTCTATGGATAGCTACACATACAGGCATCGTTATTCATCACTTGCAGACAAAAAAGATGATAGAAACGAGCGTTTTACCTCTGAAGCTGCGTTCGAATGATACTAAACACCTTGAATTTGATCATGAAGGACTGTTATGGGGAGCAACAGGTAACAATTTGTGGTCATATCAGTTGGCCGATAACTCGCTAACCGATTTCGGTTCTGAATGGTTTGTTGATGCATTTTTGCCTGCAAAAATAATAAAACTTAAGTCAACTCGGCGAGGGGTGTTTATCGGCACTAACCATGGTGTTTATCTTTTTGGCAAAGGCAAAATTGTTTTTCTCCGAGCGACTAGTCATTATGGACAAAGCATTGATATATTTGAGAGTAGCAAGGGCGATGTTTGGTTTGCTAGTGCTTATGGCGTTTTTGTTTTAGCACATGATCGTAGTGATATTCGATCTATTGATATGGTTGAAGAGAATATTAGCCCCAAATGTTTAACTGAAACGGGCAACGGTATTTGGCTGACTTCCTCACAAGGAATCTCGCTCTACAATACTATGGGTGAGATGGTAAAGCATTTTGGTGATCCACACGGATTGATGAATAATGAATTTAAAAGTGGAGTTTGCGAATCAAGTATTATCAATAGCCAACAGCAGTTGCTGTTAGGTTCCCGTTTTGGCTTAGTGACAGCATGGTCCTCTGAACTCACAGTTGCTACCCCTCCCAATACAAATATTATCTTTAGCCAAGTGAATGTCGATCACATTCCTGTCATGTTCGGTCGTGGTCGTTTTCAGACACTAGAATTGGAATATGGAAGTTCGATAAGCTTTTTGTTTGGTGCATTGCCAGAATCGAGATCCTTATTATTGGAGTATCGTATAGCAGGAGATAAGGAGTGGCAGAGATTAGAAAGCGCTCAGTTGACACTTGATCACCTGTTACCTGGACACTATCGTTTGCTGGTGAGAAATTACAGCCCACATCCGCAAAACAGTATGATAAACAGTCTATCATTTATTGTGGATAATCCGTGGTATTGGTCTTCATGGGCGATTGTTCTTTACCTTTGCCTTTCTATAGGCCTTATTGCTTTTGCTTCATGGTGGCGTTCTCGTTGGGTTACCAAAGTAAACCGAAAGTTAAAAGCTCAGGTGGCCTTGAAAACGGATCAACTACGGCATCAAAGCAAAATTGTTTTGACTAATAACCAGCAGTTGCGCAAGCAATTACAAATTCGCCATATCGTTGTTGAACAGATGTTAGATTCTATTACTCCTACATTAAATCAGCTGATTTATCGCTCGCAACTCCATCAACTCGCGCGACTTGAGTCTTTAGCTTTAAAAGTAAAACGTGAACTGGCGTTACTTCGTAACGTAAGAAATGATAAAACAGCGACTCAGTTGCTCTACGACCTATCGATCATCTTGAACTCTTGTGTGGACGGATGGCGTGAAGAGTTCGCGAAAGCGAATATTTCGTTGGCGGTGAACAATGAGCTTAAACAAGCTTATATTGAATCTGCCCATTTTAACCTAGACATCATTTTCAATACGCTACTGTCTGATGCGGTAAAACGTCTTTATAGAAATCAAGAGCTACAAATTCATTGTTATGAAAGGGAGAAAAGACTGTTTATTGTGATGATTGACTGTGGCGATCAGGTGCAATCCATCAATAGTGATAAGCGTATCTCTGGTTTTGAACTAGAGGAGATGCAACTGTTAGTACAGCGCAGTGGTGGGGAAATACATATTTTTTCATCGCCAGAACGAAATTTAGTTGAGCTTTCTTGGCCATCAGTTGAGCTTGTGAGTGATGCACCTGAAATGATCGTCGTAGAGGAGCATTCAGAGGACAAGTTTATTGATGTAACGGAAAAAGAGTGGCTTAAAAAAGTAGAAAAATTGGTACACAATTACTATTCAGATCCTGAATTTAGTACCTCTAGTGCGGCTAAATCACTCTTCGTATCGGAGCGTAGTTTGCAGCGTCGTTTTAAAGCGATCACCAATAAAACATTCAAAGAGTATCTAAATGAGATCCGACTAGAGAAAGCGTGCCAATATTTGCTTGCAGGAGGAAAAGTCGCCCAAGTCGCTTTTGATTGTGGGTTTAATGATCCGTCTTATTTCAGCCAAAGATTTAAACATCACTTCGGTTTATCGCCAACCCAATTTGTTGATGATAACGAGTAATACCGCCCCTGATAAATAGTGATAACTTTCCCACTTGAAGACTTGAAGACTTGAAGACTTGAAGACTTGAAGCTGCAGCGATGTTAGCGACATTCAGTCACCCTAATCATAAAGCTTATTCAGGTGTGTGGATATGAACTCACTTTCCGCCGACCTGCAATCAAGCTGTATCTCCCTTCTTGATTAGATTGGCTGCTGTGTTAGTTGCGCATATTTGTCTATGTTTGCGTAGATACACTCATTAATACTCAAAGTCGTAATATCAATTTATTTTGGGAATAGCACTTACTCAATAAACAGGCTGGGTCGGTGATTGTGTTGCAGTAAAGATGAGATGAGTAGAAAAAAAGATCGTGGTATAGCCGGGGGGACTATACCACGGGTGTCAATGACACCTTCGCTTGCTGCCGGAGTGATACGAGTAACACCCGTACCACCTCTGGAATTTGTATCTAAGGAGTAATTCCTTTCGATGGATTTACTATATGACAAAGGACTTATTTCATTTATAAAATTAACGACAACCTAGTAT
>NZ_CAWPDB010000054.1:0-4853 GCF_963886625.1 Vibrio sp. V23_P3S9T160 | reverse complement strand
TTCCCAAAAATGGTAATGCAATGTTCATTAGTAAAGAAGAGTTTGACTTAGTAAAAAATAAAGAAGTTCCATTCTTCATTGAAACGCCTGAAAAGAAACAAGAATTTAAAGTAATTTAATATGAATTTTTTAACATGCACAGAGCTTGTTGAAAATGAATGCGTGAATGCGCAACTAATAAGCTCAACTGAATTACAAAGCGGTGGAAGTATTGTACATATTATGCCTTCATTAGTTTTGATGATAGTTGCAGCTTTTATAATTAAAAAAATAAGACAATCAATATAATTACAAGAGGAAATTGTCGTGAGTAAACTAACTAAAAATAAAATCGTAACAGTATCAGCAGCAACAGCAGCAGCTCTAGCATCAGCTAGTTCTTTTGCAGCGGTTGACCCAACAGTGCAAGCAGGGCTTGATAATCTGGTGGCTACAGGCACAGAGTTATCAGCGGCAGGCTTAACTGCAATCATTGCGTTAGGCGTTGTATCTGTAGGTATTGCAGTTGTAATCGGTATCTTGCGCTGGGTTAAACGTTCAGCAACAAATTAACATTTAGTTAATTCGAATAAGCCCCGAAGATCGGGGCTTTTTTGTAGAAAGGTTTCAAAATGATTCTTGTTGATAGTAATTTAATTTTAGAGTTGATGTTTTGCGTATGTTTTATAATAAGTGTAACTATAGCATTTTCTTAATGCTATCAATATTCTTCCTATCCCTTTATTCCTCAAATGCAAGTGCGAGCACAGGAAATCTCTGTGGTGATATTGCGGGTATGTACACATCAAACCAAAAGGAAAGCAGAGCGACAAACAAAAATGGATTAAGCTTTGCAAAACACTTAAATAAAAGCGATGTATATTGTGAGGTTAAATGCCATGACAAAGATAGTGATATAGCAAGTCTATGCTTAGAGCTTGATATATATGGAAGTCCATACATAAACAATTACTGGCGATACACTGGAAATGATTATGTTTTTAATAATCAACTTAAAAGCATAGTTTTTGAAGATAAAAAAAGAAATGAAACTTACAGACTGTATGCGAAAACTAATAATGAGCTATGTGAAAAGATAGTTCAAAAAGCAAAGGCGGGAATTGTTTCAGCGAACGCTTCAAATGTATATCCAAGCATTTATTCTCCAAAGGGTAGTTATCTAATAGATAAATCTTTACAAGGAGAAGAATTAACAACAGGTCTTGGGTGTGGTTTTGAATACGTAGGAACGCACGATAATGAAGGTAAAAAGATATTAAGAGGAACATCGTTCTTTGACTATATGACTGTAGATGCAGAACCAAAAGAAATAGCTGAGCAATCATGTAAAGTAGGGCAAGAGTTCAATGAAGATAAGCAGCTATGTGAGTTTCCAGAGCCTGTACCGTCAGAATCTTGCAAAGCAGGGGTTGTAATATCTGAAATACTAAATGAAAAAAGCAAAGTAAATTTAATTAACTATAACGGATGCGAAGCGAAGCAAGAGGGAGATTTAAAGGTTTTAAATTCTATTGATGGTGATAAATGTTTATACATGGAATTTAAGCTAACAGGAAACAAGGGCTTTGATTACATGTATAAGATAAAAGATAGCGACAGATGCGAAACTCACGAAAGAGTAACATGCGAAAACGATGCAGTACTAAACGAAGAATACAATGTGTGCGTAAGACCTGAGCTTGAAGATGGTGAAAAAAGCGAAAACCCAGAAGACCCTGATAATTACGAGAATACAAATCCTGATGATCTTGCGGGTGGAAGTCTAGGAGAAGGTGAATACGTTCAGTGTGATGAATATCCAAAACTCGACGGTATGCAGAAAGAGACTATCTGTAATGTATATGGAGAAAATGGTGAGTACAAAAGACCAGCTTTAGTAATTGAGTATCCAGAAGGGGTATACAATCCAAACATATGCGCTAACGGCTTTACAGGGAGTAATTGTGATAAAGACCCTAACGCGGGTGGAAGCATTGATGTGGGCAACTCAAACGTATTAAGCGGCGTTAACGATATTGAGAATCTATTAAGAGGAAATGGGGAGTATGTAATAGATTATGACAATATCGGGGAAGACCCATTCTCAGAAGGTGAAGAAGGTGAAGGCGAAAGCATTATAGATATTGGTGAATCGCTGACAAATCATGACAAGGTATTAAGTGAAAGCGGAACATGTCCAGCACCAAAAGAAATCATTCTATTTGAAAACGTTGTATTCGCAGGTAAGCACATAGAAAAGAAATTTGAATTTAGCTATGAGTTGTTTTGTGATTTTTCATCAAAATATAAAGATATATATATCGCGCTATTTATCATGATGTTGTCAATTGATTTTATTAGAAGAGTGAGACGATAAGATGCCAATTCTACAGTTAATATATACGCTGATTGCGAAGTTTTTCGGAGAAGGTCTGTATAAGATACTTATCAAAGCAGGTACAGCTTTAAGCGTCGGAGCACTAACATATTCAGTTAGTGATGATATTACAGCGAAAGTTTCTTCATTAATATCAAGTGAGTTTGGCGCTCTGGATTCTGACCTTTATTCACTTTTTGCAATAGCAGGGGGCGCTGAAATAATTAACATTCTTATTGCATATATGACAATGCTTGTGACGCTAACAATTACAGAAAAAGTGGTTAAGTAATGATTTATCTAGTAACGGGGACGCCTGGAGCTTCAAAAACTCTTAATGCTATTAAAGAAGTTTGTGAAAATAATGCATTTTCAAGAAGACCCATTTATTACAACAACATTAAGTGCTTAGTGTTAGATTTGAATTTTTTGAATTCGTTCGAAGGGTTCTTTTATTCTAAGTACTTGAGAAGTTGTAGCGATGAAGAAAAGAACGCAATCAAAGATATTGTAAAAGAAGCACACAGGAATAACAGATTAGTAAGCATGAATGATGTTCCGTTTTTGGGTTCTGAATTCAGAGAGTACAATCATATTGATGAGTTTTTGTACTGGTGTAAAAGGCTGTATAAAAAAGAGAGAGTTAGTGAGCTAGAAAGGTTCATAGACGTATGCAGAAGACATAACTACAAAATCAGAGCAAAGCACATCAGAAGATTCAATCTCGACTGGAGAAGGTTAGAAAATCCTCAAGAGTGGTTCAAGCTTGAAGCGGGTAGCGTAATAGTCATTGACGAAGTGCAGAATTTCTTTGGAAAGAGAAGCGCCTCATCAAAAGCACCAGTTTACATTGAAGAATTTAACACACACAGGCATAAAGGTTTTGATTTAATATTAATAACTCAAGACTCATCATTAATTGATTATCAGTTAAAAGCATGTGTTAATAAACATATACATTATAAAAACCTGAACGGCGGCGATAAAGTTTCAAGATTAGAGCACAACAGTCATTTTAATGTACATTCATCTACAGAAAGAAGAGCGTGTGACTTTAAGCAAGTAATAAAAAGAGATTCGAAATTTTACGGAAGTTACTACAGTGCAGAGCTTCATACGCATAAATATAAAATGCCACAGATGATTAAAAAATTATTCTATGTGGTTCCCGTTTTGCTCATTGCTATCTACTTTTCAATAAATACATTTTTGGATTTATATAACTTTGATTTGGCTAAAAACATTGAAACAAAAAATGACAGTGTTATATTAGAGGAAACTAATACAATGATAGAAGATAATAAAAATGAAAAAGGCAATTGCATCATTACTAGCAGCAATAATCGTTACTGCATCTAGCTCATCTTTCGCATTTGATGCGCCCAACGAAGTTATATCATTAAATGATTTCGTTAATTTAGTAAGTAATGATTTATCATTAAACATCATAATCGATAAAGAAATCGAAGAAGAGAATGTAAAAATTTTCGGTTCGAATACAAATAAAACAACACAAGAAATCTTTGCAGCAGTTATTCAAGCAAACAAACTAAAACTAGAAGCAACAAATAATATTGTAATTATAAGAAGAAATGATGAAGTGAATTTCGATTATGACACAATAACATACAAAGTAAAAAGCGATGCAAAAGTCGTAGCTGAGAACTTAGAAAAGGAATTTGATTGGGTTGAAAAACAGTATGGATATAATTGCAAGTTCACAAGTGAACAAACAAATAATGTAAACGCTGTGTGTCCCGCTGATGTGATTCCGCTAGTAAACAGAAGAGTAATGCCACTTCTAGGTATCGAAAAACAAATATTAGTAAAAGCTTATATATCAGAGACGACTGACGGAAACTTTACGAATATCGGAATGAAGTACGGATTAAAGACAGATAACGCAGGGATTACATATAAGCTTGACAAGGGCATATTAGACGCTGCAATGCAAAGCCTAGAAGCTTCATTAGTTGTAGATAAGTTCTCAGCATTCATACAGCTTTCTGAGTCAGAGAACAAAATCAAAACGGTAGGAAGACCTACGATTCTAATCAGTGACAAGCAAAATGGAAGCATCAATGCGGTTAGTCAAGTTCCCATCGCAACATCTACAGAGCGCGATGATGATAATGATAAAGAGAAAACAAACATAGAATACAAAAGCGTCGGTGTGATGCTTGATGTTTATGCAGAGATTGTGTCGGAAGATAAAGTGAAGCTTACAATTTCGGGCGAAATGTCGTCAGTTGAAGAGTACAGCGGAAGCATAAATCCGACAATAAAAACAAGCAGAATCAACACAACAACTATTATAAAACAAGATGAAATGATTAATCTAGGTGGAGTTATAACAACTCAAGAAATTGAAGAAAGAAGTGGAATACCAATACTAAAAGAAATTCCGCTATTAAAGTATTTATTTAGCGTTGAAGATAATAGAGAGCAAAAAAAAGAGCTTAGCATAATGATTACAGCTAAGATTAAAAATGATTGA
>NZ_CAWPDB010000053.1:0-4892 GCF_963886625.1 Vibrio sp. V23_P3S9T160 | reverse complement strand
GAATAAATTTATTGGCAACGTTTTAGGCTCAGAAGATAAGCTAGTTAAACTATTAGGTAATAACCCTATTGATCATTTGGTGGGGTATGTATATTCAATGGATTTCCGAGAAGCTAGTATTCTCACCAACGATTATCATAAAGAGCAAGTAGCGGGTATACCCCACAATAGCTTTTTAGTCGCCACCTCCTTAAATCCGGATAAGGTTTCAGCTGGTACTGAATTGGATCGAGAAGTCATTCTACTTAGAGTGTTAGGTCCTGCAAAGCTTCCAACTGATGATGACTACGTCAGAACAAGAATTGAACACAACCAGCGTAGAACCTCTGATGAAGTATTTGTTAATGATCGACTTGATGGCTTAGACGTTCTAACACACTCTGAGCTTCAAGCTGGTGGTTTGAGATGTCGCATATTGGGGACTTTCTTCATAGATAAAGGTGAATTAAGACTTGGAAGTGATGTTGAAAACTATATGTCTGTTAATCGACTGCGTGTTTTCAAACCGAGGGGCGAAGCTCTGGAAACTATAGTCAATCATGTAAATGAAGAAGTAAAAGTAAAAGCTCTTGAAGAAGCTCTAAAATCAGGTTTTACGGCAATGCCAACGGCTATCGATATTGGTACTGTGCGCTATACCTCAACAGCTAGATTACACAGAGCTGTTACCGAAGCTCTTGTTTCGGTTCAGATCCAGCCCACCGACTTTTTAGCCCGCCGTACAGCGATACTTGGTATGACTCGTACTGGTAAATCTAACACATTAAAGACGACCGTTGCTTCTGTCGCTATGTCTGCTGCCAAAGATAATACGAAAGTAGGTCAAATAATATTTGATATTAATGGTGAGTACGCAAATGTGAACCAACAGGATGACGGAAGTTCAATTGCAGATGTCTTTAAGGGAGATGTTGTTTGTTACAGAGGAATGGCAAGTGAAGATCCATCAGTAAGAGATTTGAGAAATAACTTTTATGAACGGCCAGATATAGGTTTGACGATCATTCAAGATATTCTTAAAGATGAAAATATATCTGCTGGTGATATGAGAATTTTGGTTTCTTCACTTTCATTTGATGAGCTGCCTGAAGATGCGACAGAAAGCGAAAAAGTTCGTTTTGAAAGGTTGGTAGCGGCGTTTAAAGCACTTCTGTACACCCGAGGTTTTGAGGCGCCTAAAAACTACAAGGTCAAGTTAAGCGTGTCAAAAGACGTGAAGCGTCAGATACTTGAGCAAAATTATACTGATGTTGTTAGTGACTTAGAAGAACGTTTGGGTAAAAAACCTTCTCAGGAAGAGTTGAAGGTTGAAGCTGATGATTATTTCCCTAATTATTCTTCAGGAGTAACTCTTACGGAACTTGTGAAGTTCTTTATCGATGCACGTAGTGCGGATAAGAAAATACGCAAAGAATATGAAGCGGCGGAAAGTGAGTTTAAAAAGAAAGGAACGAAAATTCCAGCGGGATTATGGCCATCTTTAAGAAGTAAGAAAGCTGGAGATGATTGGATTGATGATAACTTAAAAGCGCTGGTCAACTTGATTGCGGGCAAGAATGAAACTGATATGCCTATTCGAGTAAAAAGCTATCTAGGACCAATTGCTGAATACCACAGTATTCATCGAGATGGAGAAGTTGAATCAGAGATATACGAATTATTGTTAGACGGGAAAATTGTGATTCTAGATCTTTCTGTTGGTTCTGAAATGGTGCGAAAGGCCATGGCTCTTCGAATTGCTAGACATGTTCTTACTCGTTCGATGGGACGGTTCCATAAAAACGAGTATTTACCGAATATCGTTATATATGTTGAGGAAGCTCACAACTTGATTGGCCGTAAGGATGACTTAACAGGAGTATGGCCAAGAATTGCTAAGGAAGGTGCAAAAGCGAAAATTGCATTTGTATACGCAACACAAGAGCCGTCGTCTATCCATCCTAATATTCTGGCGAACACAGAGAACTGGTTTGTTACCCATCTTAACAATGAGGATGAGTTGCGTTCACTCGGTAAGTTCTATGATTTCGCTGATTTTCATGCTTCGTTGAAAACTGCTCAGGATGTTGGTTTTGCACGGATTAAAACTTTGTCCTCTCCGTTCGTTGTTCCGACTCAAATTAATCGTTTTACGCCAGACGAACTTGCTAAAGAGTATGCTGAAATTAAACTTACGAGAGGTGAATAATGCCTTATAACAGAGAACCAGCGGGTAAGGGCGGTCATGTAGACGTAGTAAAAAACCCTGATGTACAAGAGTTTCTTAAGAATTGTAGTTGTCTAACGCCGCCCTCAGAGGAAGAAGCCAAGAAAATCACTCAGGATTATATCCTTTGGGAAGAGGGAGATGGTTGGCTGCCTGATTATGTTGTTGCTTCTGATGCGAGCCCTTACAAGGAGCCAATTCCGGGTCTATTTCCAAGTACTCAGGTTGGTTATGTTAAAAATAGTATGGTTATCATCAAAGTTTCTGAATATCAGGAGCTAAAGCCAGAAAAATCAAACTATGTAGATCCATTTAAAGTTGCACAGCTACACAGAAGTGGTGACCCAATATCGTTCACTTTACCAGGTTGTAATGTGCGTTATAAGGATGCCGCCACTGTTAAGGATGGCTTCCGCTTAGCGATTTATGAACAGCTTTCTGATATGCGAACCAGTTTTACGAATGATAAAAGTTTTAACGTCGTTGGTACACTTCTCGCTATTGATGATGGTGAAGTGAAGCTAAAAAAATGCCCTTCATGCGGTCAGCAAGGTGACTTTATATTTAAAGTTAAAGAAGAAGTGCAGTGTTGTCAGTCATGTGGACAGGATGTTTATGTAACGGATGTAATGCGAATACATGAACAAATTTCTGATTTAGGGGATAACGGTTCGGCAATTACAAGGTTTATGAACGTAGTGGAGCACTTGGTGATTGCTTCATTCATCCGAATGGTTAGTGAGCGTAACCCTTCCCTGCTAAGTCGGATGTCCTTTGTTCTTGACGGACCTTTAGCAATATTTGGGCAACCTGCCAAAGTACATGCGAGGTTGCTGAAATTGTATTCCAAAGTGGCTGCTCATCTGAAGGATAAAGGCTTAGAGCCACCTTTAATCATGGGTATACAAAAGACCGGGACCGCGGTTGAACACGCTAAAGCTTTATCTCGATATATCGAGCCTGGTGCCTTTCGTGTCATTGATGATGAATATAGGCATCGCTACATTGCTGCTCGTTCAGAAGCTTCAGATAACTTTGGTCATGAGACTTATTATGGACAAGACTTTATCTATAAAACGAGAAGCGGAAAAGTTTTCGTGTTTGGACTAGTGTATCCATTTGAATATAAAACACCTTATGGTGATTCAGACGAAGATACCGGAGCAAAGGAAGCAAAGAAAAAATTTGCTTGTGAGAAAGTAGAAGTCCACCGATATATTCCGATGCTCGGTCGAGCGATGAATCTGGTTACTCATTTCGAATTAGAGCTCTATGAGAATGCGATTGTCCCTATAGCCCTAGCTCATCGACACGCTTCCATAAGCTTGGTTCCGGGTGGTAAAGTTCTCGATATTCTTTCTAGGAAAGGCTTAGATCTTTAAGGGGCTAATAGTGAGCAACCTTATTTGGTTGCTCTCTGTAGATTTAATGAGTTTGGTACTCGTAAACGAGGGCTCACAACCAAAAGTTCTGTGCCCTTTTTCTTATCTGCTGCGCTGTAGTTGAGTGAGAAAGTAAACTGGCGATAGCTGCTATACAGTTGTTTTATTTGATCTGCATTATCGTAAGTTAGCATCCAGCGCCCTTCTATTTGTCCTATTACATCGGCTAATTCTTGATGATCACAAGGTTCATAGAAATTTGTATATAAACTTTGGCCTTTTACAAAATAAGGAGGATCAATACAGTAAAAGCTTCTTTCTACATTGGCTTCAATATGGTTAATAAAATCAACAGCATCCATGTTGTAGATGTGAATTTTGTCAGAGAAAGAAGCTATTTTTCGGATTTTACTTATTAGACTTTTCTTATTAAATCGGCAGTGTAAAGGGTATTTACTTTGTTGCTCTAAGCCACCGATAACTCCAGCCTTTTGAATAATTCCTGAACGGTTAGTTCTGTTTAAGAAAAAGCTAGAAAACCCTAAAGTTAAAGTATCAACTTGTTCTTTTCTTTCTTGTATCTCTTTCTGAATATGCCATTCATCTATGGTGATATCAGTGTCATTTACTAATTGAATAAACTCTTCTGTATTATTCAATATTGAATACCAGAACGCCCAAATAGAAAGATCGAGATCATTCAAATGAATATGAGGGACTACTTTGTTAAACAGCAAAGACAAAGCTAACCCTGCTCCACCAGCATAGGGCTCTACATAATGTGCGGTACGTAGATTGTTTGCTCCAATTATCTCTGAAACCATCGGGGTTATGGCTGTTTTACCACCTGGGTATCTGAGTGGTGAAGGTGTTACTGGCATTAATTACTCTCCAAAATTCAGGCCGCATTCTAACATTGAATCTTGCTCTTTGTGGAGATAACTCCCAATGAAATGCAATAAATGGATGCTGTTTAGTTATTTTTCTGAACTTTCACCAATTCTCCCCAAACCCTATCCGATTCTTTCTTATTCGATTCCTTCAAACTGTAGTGGTCAACTAAAATTGGCCACGGTTTTAGAGTTTTCCCAATATAATCGTTCTGATTCATTGGGAGTTAGACCACCGTTATACTGATGTGGCCTGAGTTGGCAGTAATATCCGATAATGTAGCGGGTGATCTCTTGTTGAGCCTCAGCGAAGCTACGATAACCCACAGTTGGCACCCATTCCGTCTTCAGACTTCTAAAGAAGCGCTCTATCGGCGCATTATCCCAACAGTTTCCTCGGCGAGATAAACTCTG
>NZ_CAWPDB010000052.1:0-4896 GCF_963886625.1 Vibrio sp. V23_P3S9T160 | reverse complement strand
ATCTTAAGCTTATATAGTTTAAATTATTAGGATTAAAAAAATGAAAAAAACAATTATTGCCTCTGCATTGATGATGTTATCTGCTTCTACACTTGCAGCCGGTGCGAACAATATTGGTCAAGGCGAAATAAAATTTGTAGGATCAATTCTTAGTGCGCCGTGTTCAATTGTCCCTGGAGATAGTGAGCAGACAGTTGATATGGGGCAGATTTCTAATGATGTATTGGAAGGTATTGGAGAGACTCCAGTTCGTCCATTCGCAATCCACCTCGAATCTTGTTCTGCAGACACGGCTAAGACAGCGTCTGTGATCTTTACTGGTGATGCCGATACTGTGAACACAAAAGATTTAGCAATGCATGGTACTGCAAAAGGTGCATCTATCGCGTTAGTTAGCCAACGAGATGGTTCACATGTTGATTTAGGAACTGCATCCAAGGCTATTAATCTGGTGGCTGGAGATAATACTCTAGAATTTGGTGCTAAATTAGTCAGTAATCTAGAGGAAGGTAAAACTGCCACTCCAGGTGATTTCTCAGCTACAGCAAACTTCGTCATGAGTTACCAGTAATTCTATAAGTTAGATTATATCTATGAGTATTGACGGGCACGGATGCCTGTCATTTTAATATGGGTTTTATTAAGAATATCTGATGAAAAAAAATCTATTGTCTGTGATATTTTATTTGTTTTTTATTATTTGGATAAATGTTACTTATGCTAGCGAAATAGAATTTAACACAGATCTTCTTGATATCGAGGATAAAGAAACTATTGAATCAGGAGTGTTTGGGAAACCTGGTTACATCATTCCTGGTGACTACACTATGCAAGTTGTGGTCAATAATACGCTAATTGGTGAGCGTAATGTCCATTTCTATGATCAGAAAGATAAAGATTCACAGCTTTGCTTAACGGCTAGTTTAGCTAATGATTTAGGTTTAAAGACTTCTGAACTCAAACATTTATTATCAAGCCCTACAATAGCTACTCAAAAGGATTCAGTCTGTTACAACCCGAAAGTTCTTAAAGGTATCGTGATTAAGGGTGAAGTTAACAAAGATACTCTCACCATATCTATTCCTCAAGTCTATCGAGATTATGTCAATCAGTATTGGGAGCCGGCCTCTTACTGGGATAATGGTGTTAATGGGGCATTGCTCGACTATGGCATTAACGTACAGGATGTTAATTCGACCAGTATTAAGAGAACTAATCTTAGTAGCTACGGCGTAGCAGGTATTAATATAGATGCTTGGCGGTTAAGAGCTGATTGGCAAGGTCATTATCAGCATGAAGATAAACAAGGCATAGAAAATGTTGAAAGTGACTTCAATATAAACCATGTTTACACTTATCGATCATTACCTGATTTTAATACGAAACTAATGTTGGGGGAGCTAGACCTTAATGACTCTTTGTTCGATAGCTTTAAATTTACTGGCGTATCTTTAAATACAGATGACAACCTATTACCACCAAATTTGCGTGGTTATGCACCTGAAATCGTAGGGATTGCCAAAACCGATGCTAAGGTGGTGATTACTAGTAGCGGACGGGTTATTTATGAGACTCAAGTTGCTGCTGGACCTTTTAGAATTCAAGATCTTAGTAGTTCAATTAGTGGGACACTTGACGTTAGGGTGGAAGAGCAAGACGGTTCAGTACAGAGCTTTCAAGTTAATACGGCCACCATTCCATATTTATCTCGCCCTGGCTCTTTGCGTTACAAATTTAACAGCGGTAAGGCCAGCAGCCAAGTACATGAACTAGACGGTCCTGCTTTTGCTAGTGCTGAGTTTTCTTGGGGAGTCAATAATGGTTGGTCACTGCTTGGTGGGGGCTTGTTCGCTGATGGTTATTCAGCCCTATCCTTAGGTGTGGGGCGAGATCTACTTCAGTTTGGTGCTATTTCGTTCGATATTACAGAATCTCGCGCTCAACTTTCAGAAGAAACGAAAAGTGGTGGCTCTTACCGAATCAACTACTCTAAGATATTCGAGAGTTATGATAGCCAAGTCGCGTTCGCTGGCTATCGATTCTCTGATAGAGATTTTATGAATATGAACAAGTTCATGGAGAGTAAACAGATAGACCGACCATATTTCGGTGAGTCAAAAGAGATATACAGTATATTACTGAGCAAGCAATTCAAGGGAGAGCATTTAGCTGCTTACATGGACTATAGCCATCAATCCTATTGGCATGATGTTGATAGTGATCGTCTGAGCCTCTCACTATCTAAAGAGTTTAGTCTCATGGATTGGAGCGAACTTAATGCATCATTGAGTGCTTATCACAATAAACAGAACAGTCGTGCTGACAATGGTGTGTATTTAAATATTTCAATACCTTTGGGTGGTAATAAATCTATTAGTTATAGAAGCTCTTCTAGTGGTGGGGAAATGGGCCATAGCATTAGTCTGCACAGTCAGCTTGATGAACGCAGCAGTTATTCATTAACGGCTTCCACTTCATCCAACGGTGAAAATGTCAGTGGGTTCTATACTTACAATGGTGACAAAACAACAGCCACAGCCAACGTTAGCCACACAACGGAAGGATCCACAGCAATTGGTCTCTCACTTCGAGGTGGAATTACCGCTACCAGTAAAGGCGCTGCAATACACCGGACTACCACAATAGGAGGAAGTCGGATCATGGTCGATACTGATGGTGAAAGCGGTGTTCCGGTACATGCTGGGGGATTAGATACTTTTACAGATAAAAATGGTAAGGCTGTATTAACCGATGTAGCAAGTAGCTATCGGCAGCGCGTTAGTATCGATGTCGATAGGCTGGGCGAGGATATTGATCCTATTGGAACTCCGGTGTCAATAGGAACTTTGAGCGAAGGAGCTATTGGCTATCGACACTTTGACATGTTGTCGGGTAGTCGTCGTATGTTCGAGTTATTCCGATCCGATGGTAAACACGTACTCTTTGCATCAGAGGTATTTAATGACAAAGGCCAACTGTTAGGAATGGTAGGTGAAGGTGGTATGACATATTTAGTGGGGCTTCATGAGGATGAAATGGTAAATGTAGTTAGGGATAATGCGCAGTATTGTCGATTGCAGTTGCCTTCTCCGTTACCCGACTCGGATACGATTGGGAAGCTATCTTGCCAATAATTACTTACTTTTGAATTGGTTATTAGCCTTTAAATATATTGAGATAAAATGACATGAATAAAAAACGGTACTACACGCTTACTTTATTACTTCTCCTACTTGTCAATCAGGCATATGCGAGTATTTCTTTAGATCGCACTCGGGTTATATACCCGGGTGAAGTAAAATCGATGAGTCTAAACATTCGCAACAACAGTACCACATTGCCATATTTAGCGCAGGCTTGGTTAGAAGATGCGGATGGTAAAAAGATAAATAGCCCCTTTACAATTCTACCTCCAATACAACGTTTAGAGCCCGGAATGGAGAGTTTAGTTAAGATTCAGTCTCTATCAGGTTTTTCTCTATTGCCTCAAGATAAAGAGACTTTGTTTTATTTTAATTTGAGAGAGATTCCTCCCCGCAGTGACAAACCTAATAGTTTGCAGCTAGCGTTGCAGACTCGTATCAAATTTTTCTACCGTCCGGCTAGTTTATTGACTGAAGCTAGCCATAACCAATCGCCTTGGCAAAATAAAGTGACATTGCAAAAAATCGATGATAAATACCAACTGACTAACCCAACCCCCTATTATGTAACCATTGTTGCTGGCTCAAATGGAAGCAAGGCAAACCAAGTTGACGATTTCCAACCGGTGATGATTTCCCCTCACAGTCGCACTACTGTAAATGTCGATGTGGCTAGGCTGGGTAAGATGCCTAGTTTTACTTATGTGGATGATTTTGGTGGTCACCGAACGTTAAACTATCAATGTAATAATAATGGTTGTAGTTTAATTATTGGAAAGAACTCCAACTAAGGAGGTAATGGTGAGGCGCAGTTTACATCACATCATTAATTTAGCTAACCACAATAGATTTTTATCTAGATTAATACTCTTATTAGCCATTTTCATTCAGCCATTTGCAGAGGCTGGTAGCCAAAACCTCACGATGACAATGACAGCAGAAGTTATGGGGCCGGCTTGTTCTCTGCGCTCTGGTGAAGAAAACCTATATGTTAATTTTGGCGATATTATTAATAACGATCTATTGCGAGATGGACGCACGCAAGGAACAAGTTTGCAGATACATCTGGACGAGTGTGATCCAACCATTGCTGATAGCTTAAAAGTCACTTTTTTGGGGGATGGTACTGGTGATCAGAATGGCTTGCTTGCTCTGGGCAGCAGTAGCCAAGCTAAAGGTATTGCCATCGGGTTTGAGCAAAGAGGGCAATTTTTACCAATTAATCAAGCAAGTAGCTTGATTCGTTTAGTCTCGGGTACAAATGTACTCGATTTTACTGTTTATGTGCAGTTGCTTTCTTGGGGAAATAAAGATGTTGATTTAAAACCTGGGACATTTAATGCCACTGCTAATTTTATGCTTGAATATGAATGATTGAATGCTATTTATAAATTTTATTTAATATTTAGATGAAAAATAAGCACTGTAAATAACAGACTAGAGTGCATATATTCTAGAAATTAAGAAAATATGTGGTGTATAAGAAATAAAAAAACAAGATGTAGTGAGAGAAAAAATGGTGTTAATATTTAGATTTCTTCTATCAGGATTAATGTCAAGAATAATGCGGAATAGAAAAGTATTGGTATATTTATTTTTTAATCGTATGTTAATTGTTCTTTTTGTTGCATACACTGCTGTTGCGTATCCATACATTATAGACAGAGATAATGGAAGTTTTACTTTGACCGATAAAGATATAGACTCATCTTTTAGTTTTATGCAGATAAGCCTATCAAGAAATCCTGGATAT
>NZ_CAWPDB010000051.1:0-4990 GCF_963886625.1 Vibrio sp. V23_P3S9T160 | reverse complement strand
TCTCTACAGTACCTATTCGCAATAATCCTCAAGGTCGATCAACGGTTTCAGGTTTTTCAATTAACCATGAGTACGCAATTTTCCATAGAAAGACGGAGCAAGTGAAATCAGTCGGTCGTCTACCAAGAAGTGATTCGCAAAACCAACGGTACAATGAAACTGATGAGAATGGTTTAAAGTTCCTTTGGGAGAATTTTAGAAAAACAGGTACGGATTCAAGCCGAAAGGATAGACCAAAACAGTATTATCCTATTGTTGTCCAAAACGGACGTTTAGAGATCCCAAGTATGGTATGGAACGAGGCTAAGAATGAGTGGGATTATGACTTAGCAACGTCTGAATCTGCCGTAGTTGTTTTACCGAATGATTCAACTGGTACCGAAAGAGTTTGGAAATGGGGAATTGAGCGTGCGCGAAAAGAGCTTGCACACCTTAAGTATGAGAAAACTAAAGATCGGTATGAAATTTATAGACGTAATTATCTTAACGATGAAGGAAAATTGCCAGGGACTTGGTGGGATGATGCGTCATACGCTGCTGGTTCGCATGGAACCAATCTTCTGTCATCTATGTTTACTCGTGAAAGGTTATTTTTATTTCCAAAATCTTACAAGGCTGTTGTTGACTGTCTTAAAGTAGCCGGAGCAAATAGGCATAGCTTAGTTTTGGATTATTTTTCTGGTTCAGCAAGTACCGGTCACGCTGTTGTAGTAATGAATGATGAGGACGGTGGTACAAGAAGCTCTATTCTTGTTGAGCAAGGAGAGTATTTTGATTTGATCACAAAACCACGAATGCTCAAATGTTTATTTGCTTCTCAATGGAAAAATGGTCGCCCTCTTGTTACGAGAAACAAATCAAGCATTACTAAAGTTGTAAAAATAGAAAGCTATGAAGACACCTTAAACAACATTTCTTTGACTAAGAAGAATGCTGATTTATTTGAATTGATTTCTTCCGAGGCATCAGACGACTATTTATTAAAATATATGCTAGAAGAGGAAAGTAAAGGTTCATTGCTGAATACAGATAACTTCCGCAAACCATTCAACTATGAAATGAATATCGCCACTGACTCTGCTGGTGCGACAGAGCGTAAGCTGATTGACTTGGTAGAAACTTTTAATTTCCTGATTGGTTTACATGTTAAGTCGATTGAATCGAATATCGAGCGTGGCTTTGTTCGTGTTGAAGGGACTTTACCAAGTGGTGAGCGTACCCTTATTTTGTGGCGCGATTGCGACAAAATTGGTTATGAAAAACTTAATGATTACGCTAACCGCTTTGATCTGTATGCCAAAGAGCAGACTTTTGATGTGATTTACATTAATGGCGACCACAATTTGCCAACGGCATTTACGGTTGATGGTGACGACGGCGAAGTGTTACGTAGCTTAAAACTCCGTCAAATTGAGCCGGAATTCCTGAGCCTGATGTTTGCTGAGGAGATTTAAGCATGGCCCGTTCTCCACAAAAAGCTGCGTCTACTGGGAAAGCAGTAAAAAAACAAAGCAATAGTAAATTAAGCTTCCATAAACAACTGGTGCTTAACCGTTTTATGTTTCGCTTTTTCAAAGATGGGACTTTGCAAGGTTTAAAACTACGTTTAGGCGAAGACCGTTTTGAAGGCATTCATGAGGATGGACAAAGCTTGTTCTTCCATGAGTTGAGTAACTATCTCTTTGAGGTCGATTTAATCGACCTTGATGAGCTGCGTCGCTACGACTTGAACATTGTTAAGCATTGGCAACAGATCACCGAACATCGTAACCGTAAAGAAGATACGGTACTGAATATGAAGTATTTCCAGTACTTGTCTCTCTTGTTTACAGAAATTTATCTCGACTGGCACTTCAACCGAAAACAAGAGCTGTTGAATGGACTGAATCGTGAGCTTGAAACTTACAATGTAGAAAACAGTAAAACAGCGAAAGACAGAGCTAATCAGTTTAGACAGTATATTTTGGATGATTTGAACAAGCTGGCATTTTGGAATGCTACGGGTTCAGGTAAGACGTTGTTACTACACGTCAATATTTTACAGTATTTGCACTATTTTCAAGATGGTAATACCAGCCATTACCCTGACAAGATCATTCTGTTGACACCGGATGAGCGCTTGTCACAGCAGCATATGAATGAACTGTATGACTCAGGTTTTTCTCATATTCAGTTGTTTGATAAATCTAAGCCAACACCGTTCAGAGGCACGATTGAAGTTATTGATATCAATAAACTTGCAGATGAAATGGGCGACAAAACGGTAGCGGTTGAAGCTTTTGAAGGTAAAAACCTTGTACTCATTGACGAAGGCCATAAAGGTACAGGTACTGCTGCTGGTGCTTGGATGCGTCGTCGTGACAAGTTGACCCGCGATGGTTTTGCCTTTGAGTATTCTGCCACCTTTGGTCAGGCTGTTTCCGACGGTAAAACGGTTGATTCAGTTGAAGCGGATATCAAAAAGAAGAAGGCTAAAATGCTGTTCGAAACGACAGCTTTAGGTAAGTTAACTGAAGAGCAGTTGGCACAATTGGAATTAGATACTGAGGAGCAGCGTGACGCTCGCATTCAAGCAACACGCGAAGTGTATGGCAAATCAGTGCTATTTGATTACTCGTATAAATTTTTCTACGAGGACGGCTATGGAAAAGAGTCATTAATCCTTAACCTGAACCCAGCGCAAGATAAACAAGATGAGCGACGTTATGAGTACTTCACTGCGTGTTTGCTTAGTTTTTACCAGCAGCAATATTTGTTCACTAAAAACAAAGACCAGTTAGCTGAGTTCAACATTGAAAAACCACTTTGGGTGTTTGTGGGAAACACTGTTGGCGGTGAAGATTCTGATATTCATGCGGTATTGCGCTTTTTAGCTTGGTTCTTGAATAATGAAGTACAAGCTAAAGCTTGGATAAAAGATCTGGTGGATAATAAAGCGCGGATTCTGGATACCAAAGATAGGAATATTTTTGAGAAGCGCTTTATAGCTTTGATGAATGGTCCTGAAGATATTTATGCCGATATTCTGGCCAAGTTATTCAACACAACTCATTCAGGCCAGCGTCTTCGAGTATTAAATCTGATAGGTAGTAAAGGTGAGTTGGCGCTTCAGGTTGGCGAAGCTGCGCCATTTGGTTTGATTAACATTGGTGATTCACCTTCGCTTTATAAGATGTGTGAAGAGGACGCCACCTTTGATTATCAAAGGGATGATTTTGCTAAAACCTTGTTTCACACTCTGAATGACAAAGACTCCAAGCTGCATATCTTGATTGGTTCACGTAAGTTTACCGAAGGTTGGAGTAGTTGGCGTGTATCAACTATGGGCCTATTGAATATGGGACGCGGAGAAGGTTCGCAGATCATTCAGTTGTTTGGCCGTGGTGTACGATTAAAAGGTCGCGACTACTCGCTAAAACGCAGCACGCCGGGTCAACGGCCAAAAGGGATTCATTTAGATAAGCTTGAAACTTTGAATATTTTTGGTGTCCGTGCCGATTACATGGCAACGTTCAAGCAGTATCTCGAAGACGAGGGGATTACTCCTAGTGATGAAATATTAGAGCTGAATTTTGAAACGCGTCCTAACTTACCGGCAACCAAGTTAAAAACGCTAAAGTTAAAAGATGGGTATAAAGATAATCAGAAACACGGTTTTAAGCGTGTTCATTATCCTGAGCTATATCAGGTTCCCGCAGAGTTTGAAGGGAAAATTAAACTTCCCCATGTGAAGTTAGACCTGTATCCAAAGCTTGAATCCATTGATACAAATAGAAAAGGCGACAACACGCCCGTAAATGTTCGATTTGAAGGTAAACTCGACTATAAAGTAATTTCTGCATTTGACTTTGAGCGCTTATATCTTGCAGTTCAGGATTATAAATTGCAACGAGGTTGGTCAAATCTTCGTCTTGATAAGCACCGATTAATGAATTTCTGTTTGGGAAATAGTGGTTTTTCCAACAAGTGGTACACACTGCTTATTCCGAAATCAGAGCTAGACATCAAGCAATTTTCTGATGTTAAGAAGCAAGAAGATATTATGTTGCGCCTGTTGCTTGACTATACAGAGCGATTTTATAACGCGTTGAAAAATGCTTACGAAGGACAGTTCTATCAGGTAACGCAAGTCCAGGAAGACGATCCTGGCATGATCAAAATGTATCATTTTGAAATTGAGGAATCGGATGACGGCTTAGATTATGCTCAGCGATTAGAACAATTGCAGGATATCGTTGCTAAAGGGGATATTGGCAAAGCTAAAGAATGGAATGCCCCGGGAATGGTGGCAGTGACTTTTGACAAGCATTTGTACTATCCACTTCTCTCGATTGAAAAAAATGCTGACTTGCCCTTAAAAATGCGACCTATGGCATTTGATGCGCCAAGTGAAATTACTTTTATTCAAGATTTAGAGGCATTTATTGAAACACCAAAAGGCCAGGAAATCATCGGTGATAAGAGCTTATATCTTCTACGTAACGCTGATACAAAATCAAAAGGATTAGGATTTGCAACTGCGGGGAATTTTTATCCTGATTTTCTATTATGGCTAGTGGATGATAAAACGGGTAAGCAATGGCTTAGCCTTATTGATCCCAAAGGTATTCGAAACCTGAATTTAGATGACGCTAAGTTTGGTCTCTATAAAGAGATCAAAACGTTGGAACGCAAACTTAACGATGAAAGTCTGTCTCTCAGCGCGTTCGTTGTATCTTCTACGGAACATCGTGACTGATCCGCCCCAGCAGTTTTGGACACTGAGTTAAGTGAGTACAATCACTAACGAGGTGAACAATGACAACTAAGAAAACTAGAATTAAACATTCCCCTGAATTTAAAGCAGAAGCCCTGAAGTTAGCAGATAAAGTGGGAGTAGCTGCGACAGCAAGACAGCTTTCTTTACACGAATCTCAAATCTACGGGTGGCGGAAGAACTCGAAGAAAGACACCAGTACTAGTCAGCGAGAGCAAGAGCTAACCGCAGAGG
>NZ_CAWPDB010000050.1:0-5114 GCF_963886625.1 Vibrio sp. V23_P3S9T160 | reverse complement strand
CTCAAATACTGTATACACATACAGCATGTATGAAAGGACAGTGTTATGCTTCAAGTAAATTTCGCTTCTCAACTATCAGCTCAGTACCCTTTGGCTAATGCCCATCGCTCAGTAAATACGATTGAACAAGCCATGATGTCAAAGCTTGCTAAGCTATCCCAGCACCAACAGCAGTGGATCTTATTCACCTCTGAATGTCCTCGACCACAGTATGAACAGTTTGCTTCTTTCAATATACATTGCGACAGAGTGATCCACATGAAACCCTCTCAAACGTTATCGGAATTAGAGATTGTGATTAAAGCTATCCGCTCCGGAAATGCCAGTGCGATAATCGCGTCAAATACTATTGAGCCTATCAACCAACACCTACTCAAGCAATTAGCGGCCGAGCACCACTGTGATGTATTTTTTGTTGCAGGGAAACAGCAACCGTTTCATTGATCGAGAAAATGCTGTTGAGGGTGAATAATGCTGTATTACCCTCCATAACGGCAAAGGCCTAGCACTGTGGCTAGACCTTTGAGATTAGAACATCTTATTGTGTCACTGTGACACCAATGGATTAGATATCAATTACATCGAATGCCACTTCAGTATCGACATCGGCTTCGTAATCAACGCCATCAACACCAAAACCGAATAACTTCAAGAATTCTTCTTTGTATTCAACGTAATCCGTCAGCTCTTTTAGGTTTTCAGTAGTGATCTGTGGCCAAAGCTCACGGCAATGCTTTTGAATATCTTCACGCAGTTCCCAGTCATCCAGACGCAGACGATTTTGCTCATCTACTTCCGGCGCACTACCGTCTTCTTTATAAAGACGTTGGCTAAACATGCGATAGATCTGTTCAATACATCCTTCATGTACACCTTGCTCACGCATTTTCTTAAACACCATTGCGATGTAAAGAGGCATAACAGGAATAGCTGAACTGGCTTGAGTAACAACCGATTTAAGAACGGCCACATTAGCCGTACCGCCTAATACAGAAAGCTGTTCATTCAGTGCCGATGCGGCGCGGTCTAAATCCATCTTCGCTTTACCTAGCGCACCATCCCAATAGATTGGCCAAGTTAGCTCAGTACCGATATAGCTATAAGCCACGGTTTTACACCCTTGGGCCAATACGCCAGCTTCAGCAAGTGCATGGATCCATAGCTCCCAATCTTGACCGCCCATAACCGTTACCGTGTCTGCAATTTCCTGCTCAGTTGCAGGTTCAACACTGGCTTCAATGATGATGTCTTTATTGGTATCAACCGCTGTCGCGGTGTATGTTTGGCCAATCGGTTTCAATGATGAGCGAATCAGTTCGCCAGTTTCAGGTAACTTACGCACTGGTGAAGCAAGCGAGTAAACCACCATATCAATTTGACCTAAGTCTTGTTTGATTAGCTCGATCGCTTTCTGTTTTGCTTGGTGAGAAAATGCATCACCATTTAGGCTTTTAGCATACAAACCCGCCTCGTGAGCAAGCTTGTCAAACGCGGCTGCGTTATAAAAACCGGCGGTGCCTGGTTTTTTATCCGTGCCCGGTTTTTCAAAGAAAACACCTATAGTCGCAGCACCTCCACCAAAAGCGGCGGTAATACGAGACGAAAGGCCGTAGCCACTGGATGAGCCTACAACAAGTACACGTTTCGGTGCATTTTTGATAGGGCCTTGTGCTTTGGTGTAAGCAATTTGTTCTTTTACATTAGCTTCACAACCCACAGGGTGCGTTGTCGTACAGATAAATCCACGAATTTTAGGTTTGATGATCATATTCAACTTCCTTCAAAAATCTCCGCTAGGATAAAAGTTTCGCTCGAAGATCTCACCCTATTTCTTTAAAAACAGGCAGAAATTGCAAGTGGTTGGATCTCTCGTGGCTCAAAAAATCAGGGCACCCGACTAGGATGCCCTGATATATGGTCACACTTTTAGTGACGATATTCGCGACTAGGCGACATGATTAAGCTTTGGCTTTCCCGGCTTATTGGTCATCACCTCGCTCAAGTCATGGCTAAAGTGATCAACTTGAATCGCTTTATAACGCAGTTTGTCTGCGGCCAAAATTTGGTCTACTTCAGTTTGAGTCAACACATTTTCACTTAAGGCTTGAGCTAATCGCTCAGTCAGGGCACCTTTACGCGCAATTTTACCCTCTTTGGCTGCGCGGAACAGCTTGCGCTCAAGTGCACTGATACCGTACATCGCCAAAAACGCTTTTTCCATCAAGCCAACGCTATCGTCTTCCTCTGGCCCAATGTAACAAAGATGAGTGAGACGATCTCGATGTGCTCCAGGAGTCATTAAGCTTTCCGCCAGTTTGACCGACAGCTCATCGCTAGGTTTGTCATAATGGTTGCCCAAAGGGAAGACCAACACTTTAAGTAAGCGCCCAACCACTTTGTTGGGGAAGTTGCTGTACGCCTCTTGCAAAGATTTAGCCGCGTGGTACAAGCAATATTGCACCGCGTAGTGCACGTAATCTAAATCGGTTTGTTGGCGGCCTTCATCTTCATACTTTTTCAAGGTCGCTGAAGCCATGTACAAATAACTCAAACCATCACCTAAACGCGCTGAGATCATCTCTTTACGTTTAAGATCGCCACCTAACGTCAACATAGCGAAATCGGCACTCACGGCAAGTGCTCGGCTAATGCGCGTCAACTGTTGGTAATACGCTTTTGTTGGGCCGCTCATCTGCGCTTTGACAAAGCGCGAACCCGTTAATGCAGCACCGAGTGCCCCAAAGGTATTTTTGGTCGCGTGGCTAATGTGCTTAAACAACAGCTTATCGAAATCTTTCGCGCCTTGCTCTGTATCAGGATTAGCCGCCGCTTCCATCTCTTTCAAAACATAAGGATGACAACGAGTGGCACCTTGGCCAAAGATCATCAAATTGCGAGTTAAGATATTGGCCCCTTCAACCGTAATTGCGACCGGGATACCGAGATAATGTGTTCCGAGGTAGTTCATTGGCCCATCTTGAATCGCTCGACCAGAGTGAATATCCATCGAATCATTTAAAATTGTGCGTGCAATTTCTGTCATATGGTATTTGGCAATGGCGGTCACTATACCCGGCTTTTCTTTCAAATCGAGCGAGGTTGTGGTTAAGGTTCGTGTCGCTTCAAGCAAATATGTTAAGCCACCGATACGGCCCAGTGCTTCAGCTACCCCTTCAAATTTACCAATCGACATGCCAAATTGCTTGCGCACATAAGCGTATGCACCTGTCGTGCGCGAAGTTAAGTGACCAATCGCCGTACCAAGTGCGGGCAATGAAATACCACGCCCTGCCGACAAACATTCCACCAGCATGCGCCAGCCTTTACCCGCATAGTCAGCACCACCGATGAGCCAATCCATCGGGATGAAAACATCTTGACCACGCGTTGGGCCATTCATAAACGCAAGGCCGAGTGGATCGTGTCGCTCGCCAATTTCCACCCCTTTGTGATTAGCAGGGATCAGCGCGCAGGTAATGCCGATATCGAGCTTGTCGCCTAGAAGTTTGTCAGGATCACTGAGTTTGAAAGCTAGGCCTAGCACAGTTGCAACCGGAGCAAGCGTGATATAACGCTTATTCCAACTGAGTTTAATCCCAAGGACTTCTTTGCCCTCGTGCTTGCCGTAACACACCACGCCTTGATCAGGAATGCCGCCAGCATCGGAGCCTGCTTCTGGCCCGGTCAGCGCAAAACAAGGGATATCCGTACCGTCAGCTAAGCGAGGAAGCCAGTAGTCTTTCTGTTGTTGTGTACCGTAGTGAGAGAGAAGCTCTCCCGGGCCAAGCGAGTTTGGCACCATCACTGTAACAGCGGTACTGATACTGCGCGTCGCAATCCGTGACACTATGGTGGAGTTGGCGAGTGCGGAAAATTCACGACCACCGTAGGCCTTTGAAATAATCAAAGAGAAGAAACGCTCTTTACGCAGAAACGTCCACACTTCCGCTGGCAAGTCGCGATCTTCTTTCACGATTTTATGGTCATCTAACATAGACAGCAGCGTTTCCAATTCATTATCAATGAAAGATTGCTCTTCATCTGACAAGGTTGGTTTTGGGTAATGATGCAGCTTGGTAAAGTCTGGACGACCTGAAAACAGTTCACCATCCCACCAAACGCTGCCCGCTTCCATCGCCTCTTTTTCTGTCTCCGATAACGGAGGCAAAACTTGCTTAAACAGTTTAAAGGCGGGGTCGCTTATCCATTTTCTTCGTAGAGAGCTCATGATCAGATCCTTTTGTTCGCTTGGATTGTTACTTCTTATAATAGATTTAATTGGGTTAATCAGCCGCAACGCCGGCGGCTAAATAAGGAATAAGTAAGTCGACGACGGCTTTGGCATCCACTTGGTTGCCAAAATCACTTTCGGCAATCTCAGCCAATGCTTGGCTCGACGCCATGGTAAAAACACACGTGCCTAGCGTGAAGTGCAAACGCCAGAATAGAGTTTCAGGCGTCAGTTTTGGGTTCGCCTTCATCACTGACTGAGTAAACAGTGACAATACATCGCTGTAGCGTGTGGTGATAAACCAACGCAAATGACCTTGCACATCGGTATAGCCGCGGCCAATCAACAACATAAAACGGCTGGTACCGTTAGGCCTAACATCATTCAACGCACGTAATGGTGTACGCAATGACTCAAACACTTCCGACATTTGATATTCATCTTGGGAGTTTAACTCCTGCAGCGCTTGTTGAACGGCTGGCATAAATGCTTCTAAATAACGATTCAACACTGCACGCACTAACGTTTTCTTATCACCAAAATGGTAGTTAACCGAGGCTAGATTTACTCCAGCTTTGCTGGTGATAGCTCGTAACGATGTATCGTTGAAGCCATGTTCAGCAAACAATCCCTCTGCAACATCTAGGATTTTTTCTTTGGTACTACTTCTTGGTGCCATTTCAATCACTCGTATCAAACAGGTGTTTGAAATATACTACCGACACAATTAATTAACAAGCAATTAACATCACATTTTTACGAAATGATCGGAGCTGAAGAGTAAAATAGAAGTAAGCTAATGAAAGATAAATATTTTAAAAATAAATTGAAAAAAATGGCTTTAAGATGGAACTGATTGTGAAATGCTCAGTCTCAATAAGTG
>NZ_CAWPDB010000049.1:0-5363 GCF_963886625.1 Vibrio sp. V23_P3S9T160 | reverse complement strand
GCTTAAGAGGGATTCGCAATGCGTGGCATTTTCAGCATGCGGTGAGTTTTGTGATTAAGGCTGTGTGCGGTAGCTTTCGCAGTGCATTGCTCACCCCTTAGCAGGGCGTTAGGGCAATTCAAGTTTTGCGAAAGGAATAAAAATGGCAAATATAGGTACAGTAGATTTCTATATCGGAGTGCCAAGTTTACCTCGTGAAGATTTTGAAAGTTATTCGACACAGCTTTTCGACGAGTGGGAGCTTTATGTTGGGCAGAACTTAGAACTAAATGACTATTCTCTTGTACTAGAGGTTGAAGAGGGCTCAATAAAGGCCAAAGGTAAAATACTTGCTACTGCAAGCGTTTTGTATTTTGGCATCGCCCAATATGGTTCATTCATCTCTGGACTTCAAACGATAAGTAATCAAGTTAAGGCAATTGGTGACTATCTTGGGGAAAGAGCCAGCACGCCTTTTGACCTTAGTACAGTTAAACCTAAATTACGAAAGCGTGGAGAATCGCTTGCTCGTTTAGAAACTCTTTTTGCCAAAGTTCAGAGTGGTAAAATAACAGTCGAAATGGCAATGCAAGAGGCAGAATTAATCTTCGGTACAGAACTAGAGGAAGCTCCTGAATTTGTAAATTACCTCAAAGATTCTTTGGATCAAACGCCAGTAGTTCCTGAACAAATGGAATTAAGGTTAATCGACTATAATGGAGATGACTTAACTATTCCTGATCAGCGTCCACAAACGCCTCGAGAGCCTCAGCCGAAGCGTTCCCCACCTTCTGTAGATCAATTTAGAGTTGAAGTTTGGCGTGAAACTAAAAACGGTAAGTTACAAGTTTATAATAATTGCCCTAACAAACGCTTCAAGAGGGACAGCCGACGCGTGGCATTTTTACTATGCGTTGATTTTTGTGATTACGGTGTTATGCGGAAGCTTAGTAGTAGCGTTGGCTGCCCCTTAAGCGGGCGTTATGTGCTTTCTCGAAAAATCTCGAAGTAGTGTAGAATCCGGCTTTTGAAATCTTGAGAAGTCAGCATGTCTAAAGTGGTTCAACAGCAAATCGGCAATATCGCACTTGTCGTAGAAAACTACGATGATGCCATTGAGTTCTATACAAAAAAGCTTCAGTTTAGTTTGATTGAAGATACCGATTTGAGTGGTGGCAAACGTTGGGTTCAAGTTTCACCACCCAATTCGAATGGGACAAATTTACTGTTAGCTCAAGCGAGTACAGATGAACAAACTCAGTTTATCGGTAATCAGACTGGAGGTCGTGTTTTTCTGTTTCTACAAACGAATGACTTCTGGCGAGATTATGAGTTAATGAAGGCCAATGGTGTTGTCTTCAACGAAGAACCTCGAGTTGAAGAGTATGGGACAGTGGCTGTGTTCCAAGATCTTTATGGAAACAAATGGGATTTATTGCAACTGAACAAGGCTCACAAATAGCACGCACATAACAAACGCCTCAAGAGGGACTGTCAACGCGCGGCGTTTCCAGTCCCATTGAGCCACGGTGGTTTCGGCTGTTGTGTTTGAGTTTTGTGTTATGCGTTGCCAGCCCCTTAGGCGGGCGTTATACCGCAATCAGTCGTTGAGCCTTGTCATCGCTTTTCTGTATACATCGCTACGTTCACGTTTACCTACGGCTAAAACGGTAACAATAACTACGTCGTCTTGCACTTTGTATACTAAGCGATAGCCAGATTGGCGTAATTTGATCTTATACATGTTCTCTGACCCGGATAATTTGGATGCAGGAACATGTGGGTTAGCTAAACGCTCAATCAGTTTTTTCTTAAATTGCTGTTGCAAAGTAGCGCCGAGTTTTTTCCACTCTTTAAGTGCGCTACTTTTAAATTCAAGATTATAAGTCATCGATGCTCACCGAAATGCTTGATTCAGACTCGCGTTCTTTTGCTATAGCAAGTAGCTCAATATCTTCAAGTTTGTCCATCATCATTTCGTATGCGGCAGCTGGCACACAGTAAAATGCTGGCTCATTTCGGTTTAGCACGGCTACTGGTTCACCATAAGCACTTGAAGCAACCTTCATCGGGTTTGCTTTAAACTCAGTAATACTTGCAGCAACATCAGCTAATATTCTAGCAGTCATTTAAAAGCTCCTTAAAGCGGTCTTTAACTTGGTCATTTTAGTTGCAAACAAGCGGTATAACAAGGTGTTTAAGACGGATTCGCAACGCTCGGTGGCTTCAGTTCAAAGTTTTGCTTATGTGTTTATGGCACAATGTCTTTAGTTTTGGTGGTAGCGCTGCTCACCACTTAACACGGCGTTAGGTGTGTGGCATTCACAGTTTGGCTTTATTTTTGTTGATGCATTTTTCCTGATTATGTATAAGTCGTTTTGAAAATAACCTTTAACACCATGATTACATTAGTTTTTGCTAACCTTTAATAACATGGAGAATAAAGGTGGAAAAAAGTAACGAGAAAGTACAGTGGCTAGTAAATGCTATTCGGTTTCGTCAACCCTACACGGCTAATGATTTTCAAGTAACAGCATCAGAGCTGAAAGTGAAAAAAGAGAGTTATCACTTAAGTAAAATCAAGAGTATTGAACTGAAGCGTCTTGGCTTCAAAGATAACGTGGTTAAAGTGACAACATACGCCATTTTACTGTCAGCAGCGACTTGGGCTTTTGTACCTGAGTTTGGTTTTTTCGCGCTCATTATTGCTCTGATTTTGGCTTTGGTTTCAATGAGAAAGTATGAGTTGAAAGTAGAGTTTAAAGGTACAGATGAAACGGGTGATTACTGGGTATCAATAGCTCGTTGTTGGACGGAAGATGAATTTCATATTCTGGAGAATATTTATACTGAACTGAAAAGCAGAATCTAACACAGAGGCTCGTCAATTTTGGCGAGCTTTTGAGTTTATAGTCCCGCACCTAACAAACGCCTCAAGAGGGACTGTCAACGCGTGGCGTTTCCAGTCCCATTGAGCCGCGGTGGTTGCAGTTGTTGTGTTTAAGTTTAGTGGTAGTGCGTTGCCAGCCCCTTAGGCGGGCGTTAGCCGTTTGAAAGCTTGCTATGCTTAGAGTGATAGAATAGTATCACTTTGGTATTTCTTTGGAGCAGCTCAAATGAAAGTAGAACTTGTGACGTCACTAAAACGTCAGGCCACTAAGATCCTTGCCGATCTTCATGATACGAAAGAGCCAGTATTGATAACTGAGCACGGAAAGCCGTCAGCTTACCTTATTGATGTAGATGATTATGAATTTATGCAAAATCGTCTAGCGATCCTCGAAGGCATTGCTCGTGGCGAACGAGCTCTAGCGGATGGCAAAGTGGTCAGCCATCAAGATGCTAAGGACAGAATGTCAAAATGGTTGAAATAATTTGGACGGAGCCGGCTCTATCCGATCTGAATGATATTGCTGAATACATCGCACTTGAAAATGTCGTGGCTGCTAAACAACTGGTGCAAACCGTGTTTACAAAAGTTGAACGTTTGGCCGATTTTCCAGAGTCTGGGCGCATCCCACCAGAACTAGAACACCTCAATTATCGTGAAGTAGTTGTAAATCCGTGTCGTGTTTTCTACAAGTATGATGATGAAAAGGTTCGTATTCTTTTTGTTATGCGTGCGGAGCGAGATTTGCGTCGCTTAATGCTAACGAAACAGTAGGTTTGGTAAAAACGGCTAACAAACGCTTCAAGAGGGACTGTCAACGCGTGGCGTTTCCAGTCCCATTGAGCCGCGGTGGTTACGGTTGTTGTGTTTGAGTTTAGTGTTATGCGTTGCCAGCCCCTTAGGCGGGCGTTAGGTGAATGGTCAGTGGATTGAACAAGGACAGTTTTATGAAATGGTTTTTAGCTTTTTGGCTCGTTCTCGCAAGCTTTTTTTCGGTCGGCTTGCATGCCAATGACGCCGTTTTACAACAAGCTTATAAATCGCAACAAAGTGATATACAAGTTCAAGGATTCGGACAGGTAGTGAAAGTGTTACCTGATGACAACGATGGTTCAAAGCATCAAAAATTCATCTTAAAGCTCAATAGCGGACAAACATTGCTGGTTGCTCATAACATCGACTTAGCGCCGAGAATTCCGAACTTGAAAGTTGGCGATAGTGTTGAGTTTTATGGTGAATATGAATGGAACAAAAAAGGTGGGGTTCTTCACTGGACTCATAAAGATCCTCAAAATCGTCATGCTCATGGTTGGTTGAAACACAATGGGCAGGTGTACGAGTAAATTCACCTAACAAACGCCTCAAGAGGGACTGTCAACGCGTGGCGTTTCCAGTCCCATTGAGCCGCGGTGGTTTCGGCTGTTGTGATTGAGTTTGGCGGTATGCGTTGTCAGCCCCTTAGGCGGGCGTTATGCAACTCAGGTAAATTTAGGGTTTCAATCTTTTAGGATTTCTCCGGCCATTCGTTTGGTATTGTCGGCAAATGAGCTTTTTTATCCTCAAATTCGTGGTTAACTCAAGCCGTAAAACAGCTAAGGTTCTTTGTTTGCCTCAATCAATTTTAGCGCTGGTTCGTTGCCAATTCAGCGTGCGTAAAGTGTGGAAAGGGCAAGTTTATCGAGCATTTTGCACTTGCTGAAGGTTTCGCTCGTTAAGTTTTCCTGATTCAAAAGCTTGGTTTGTTGCTGAAAGGTGGACTTTGTTTTGGCGGCTCATTTATCACAGTTCTTGTTTGGGGTGGTTCTTGAATCACTCAACCATTGCAATTGTGGCTTTTGGTCGTGATAATTCAGTTTATCTCATTGAATTTGCATAACAAACGGCTCAAGAGGGATTGCCAACGCTTGGCGACTTTAGTGCAAAATTGAAGTTCAGTGTTTACAGTGTGTTTTTTGAGTTCGGCGGTGCGTTGTCAACCCCTTAGCCGGGCGTTATAAGCTCTTAATTCTGTTAATTAAGTCAACTTATGCGTAATTGATAATCTGTAACATCTCATAAGTTTAACTTGCTTATATGGATGCTTATGAAATCTTCATCTCGTAGTAAAAAAATTGCTATAGCTTCAAGTCTTTTCTTTGTCTTAGGATTGATATCTTTAAATTTTGAAGGTCTTGGTTTGTCACCAATTTTTATTGTTGTTGTTTCCTTCTTTATGGCAGTGGTTCACGGAGTTCTTCATTTTAGTGGACGAAAAAATGAAGATGTATTCGAAACATATCAAGAAGCAGCAAAGACTAAGGCATCTGCATTAGTCTCTGGTTTGAATAGCAAAGTAGAAAAACGCTAGCACGCTTATAACAAACGCTTCAAGAGGGACAGCCAACGCGTGGCATTTTCACTATGCGTTGGTTTTTGTGATTACGGTGTTATGCGGAAAGTTGGAAGTAGCGTTGGCTGCCCCTTAAGCGGGCGTTATGCAACTCAGGTAAATTTA
>NZ_CAWPDB010000048.1:0-5701 GCF_963886625.1 Vibrio sp. V23_P3S9T160 | reverse complement strand
TTTTCAGCAGTGAATAGTCAAGAATCGTCGTAATAAATTTAATTCTCTTCGTAAATATTTAAGAAAAACTATTATGCTCGACCTAACAAGCGAAAATTCCAGTTTTCTACTTGACGTGTTTCTAGACGCTCGACAACTTTCTGAGTCCAACTTTCTGATAGTTTAGTTTGTGCTAAAATCGCCGTCAGTCCTTCTCGATTAAGAGGATCGCCAAAATAAAGACGACAAAGATCTTTCACTGAGATAGGGCTTGCTGGTCGTTCCATTAATATCAGTGCGTCTTCTGCACTCACCTGCCCAGGAGATATAACTCGATAGAGCCAACCGCAAAGACTGAGCTCCTGCATTGTTACGGAAAATGAGTCAGTCCCCCACCGACTGTTTAATTTATAGCATGGTGATCGTGGTTGGCTTACTTCAATGATGGCTTCTCCCCACTGGTAGCGGTCGCCGATAAATACATTTTCCTCTGTCATTCCAATTGTGGATATATTCTCACCCATACTTGGAGCACGACAGGTTTCATCTAAAGAGAAGCGGGTCAGCCAATAGGCGTAATGCTCTGATGGGTAGTGAAGTAATGCGCGGTCCGGGCCGCCATGGAATTTTAATTCGGCAACTTCATCACCTTCTAATCCATTTTCTCCGAGAAAGATAGGGCCGAATATTGGCTGCTTATTCATTGCGGTCCTAAACCCAAGTTCTTCTGACACTTTTCCTCGATAAATGGCAATCGGTTGCATTTTTTGCATATTTTATCCTCTTGTAGTTGGCGAGTCTTTTCAGCGTAAAATCGTCACTTTTAGCGTCTCAAATATGATCTTTTATCAAGCATCTCGTATGTATGATTACTCGATACTTTGACTTAATGTGGCTGCAAGGCTATCGATAACTTCATCATTTAACTCGGAGACGGTGATCCGCAGTCCATAACTTGCTTGCTTTAAACCAAAGATTTCACCTGCACGCACTAACCAGCCTTGTCTAGCCAGCGCCATGACTACAGGAGTGCTTTCATTGTTGAGTTGCACCCAAACATTTAAACCGTCATGCTGGTTGGAGACTCTTAACCCTTTTGCTTGTAAAGCATGGATAAGCTTTTCTCGTCGCTGCTTATAGATGTTTTTTGCTTGTTCCAGCGATTCGCTAATAGCCTCTGATTGAAGTAAATATACAGCCAAATCTTGGAGAATATGGCTGACCCAATTTGTACCTGAGTTCAGCCGTTGCTGCAGTTTTGATGATGTTTCGTGATCACTGGCAACGATGGCTAAGCGTATATCTGGCCCAAAGCATTTAGACAAAGAACGTATCAAAGCCCAGTGCTTACTTTCTAAGGGAACGATGTGGTGATAATTGTGTGTTGAGAGTAACGAGAAATGGTCATCAATGATGATGAGCACATGTGGATACAATGAGAGTAATTGGCGGACTTGATCGGCTCTTGTTTTGCTCAGCCCATATCCCGTAGGGTTGTGGGCACGAGGAGTAATGATCAGTGCTTGAATCCCGTTTTTAAGTTGCTGTGAGAGCGTGTCGATACATAGACCGTGTTCATCGATAGGGATTCCCACAGCGGTATAGCGGTTAGTATGTAAGGTGTTGATGCTTCCTAGAAAGCAGGGATCTTCGACCGCGACCTTATCACCGGCAATTAAGTAACTGGAAAGGACACGTTCAATGGCATCAACAGCACCATTTGTTACGTTCAACTCAAATGGTACTTGAATATCGTTATTCATCCAATTGCGCGCAAATTTTTCAATATCTGCGCTTAAGCTCACCGCACCATATAGCCTTGGAGTGTATGCGATATGTTGAAAAGCAAGCTGTAGGTTTGGTAATAATAATGAGGAAGGATTTCCTCCACTTAAATCGAGCAAGGCTAAACCTGGTGGAGTACCCTCACGAGTTAAAGTGTGAGTTTTTTCTCGTATCGAAGTCCCTTTTCTGCCTTCGCTAACCGCTATTCCTGCATCCACTAACTTTTTATATGCTGCCGCGACCGTATTTCGATTGACATCTAAATGTTGTGCTAGCTCTCTCAAAGGAGGAAGAAGATCGCCAGATTTAAACTCTCCAGAGTGGACCATTGAGCGTATGGACTCGAAAATGTTGTTTGTTGTTTTCCCTACAATCATCATTGACCTATGACAAAAATTATATATCCTATGACAAATATAGAGGGCAAGATAAAGTTTGTCTATAGATAAAAACATAGCATGAGCCAGAAAGTTCATAAGGCGAAGTGTCCACACAAACTTGGCCTAGTGCAGACTATAGCTAGGCATAAACGTAGGTAAATCAGTATGCAGATAATCCACCGAATTGAAATTTGTTGTAATGAAAAGCTTTTGGCAAGTGCAGAGGCAATAGGTCACGATGGAAGCCTGCTATTGGAGCAGTTCAGTGAAATAGTAAAAGAGCGTGACTCTTTTGCTATTAAGGAATACATATCAAACGGCGAACGACGTATCCTTGAAAGTACGCCATATGGAATGAAGGTCATTAGCAAGGAGATACTATTTACTCCTAAATCATAGCAGCAATGGGGGAGTTAGATAAAAGTGAACAATTTGCTCGTAATAAGGAGAGTGGTGATTTCGTTTTTTCTTGTATTTTTGAGCGTATCGAGTTGACTTAATTCTATTTGGTTTGGAAATAAGATCACATTATTTTAGGGGATAAAAAATTATTCTGAATCAATATCATATATCAAACTATTTGCACTTAATTATTGTGTTGAGTTATCCGTAATATGGATGGGCATTATGCATTTAAACACACAATAAAAAGACAAAGGTAAGCTATGCCTATTATTATATTAATATTATTGTCGGCCGTATTTTCAGTACAGGCTGCCAATTTAATTGACTATTCACAAATCGATCTCTCAAAGGTGATCAACGAAAATAATACAAGAGGATTCTCTGCTTCTTCTCAGCCACTTAGCTATCGTGATGCGAATGTCGTTAGAGTAGGACAGGAAACACTCGTTCGTAAACAACAGCTCCATTATGGGCTTCCGGTCTATGGTCATTTTGTGGTCACAGATGTTTCTAATCGTGGTTTTGCAAAGGCAATTGATGGCCATGTCTTAACGGGGATTGAATCAGATATTGGTTCAACTTTACCGATGATTAATGTTGACCAAGCAATCGATGCCGCCAAAGGAAAGCTACGAGGTATTGCTGCTACAAGTGTGCAGGATGCACAGACTGAATTGATGATTTGGGTAGATGATCAGCAAACCGCTTATTTGGTCTATAAAGTCGATTTTCTCTCTAAGAACGGAATGACCCCATCTCGCCCAATCTCCTTAGTCGATGCTAAATCAGGACAAATACTTGATGAGTGGGAGGGGCTGACTTTTATTGAAGCCGAGGGCCCAGGCGGTAATCAAAAAAGTGGCCGCTACTACTTTGGTGCTAATACAAAATATGGTGGTTTCCAGGTTAGCAAAGACTGCCGCATGGATAGCGCTAATGTTGTTACGCTCAATATGAATAATCAAGAGTATGGTGGATGGGTCCATCAATTTGATTGTCACGTCAACAACCATCGGGCTGTTAACGGAGCTTATGCACCAATGAATGACGCTCACTATTTTGGCCAACGTGTTTTTGACATGTATATGGAGTGGCTCAATACTCGACCTATTCAGCAGAAACTCACTATGCGTGTTCATTACGGTTATAACTACGGTAATGCATTCTGGGATGGCCGTCAGATGACCTTTGGTGATGGTAATCAATCAATGTATCCACTTGCGACGTGGGATGTGATTGCACATGAAGTGAGTCATGGCTTTACTGAGCAAAATTCAGGTTTAGAGTATCGTGGAATGTCTGGCGGGATGAATGAATCCTTTTCTGATGTTGCAGCCGCAGCATTAAGTGAATATGTTCATGGCAGCTTTAACTGGAAGATGGGTGAGCACGTGATGAAATATTCAGACGCGATGCGTTATTTCATTCGCCCAAGTCGAGACGGCAGTTCGATTGACCATATTAACCAGTATTATCAAGGTATAGACGTCCACCATAGCTCAGGGATTTTCAACAAAGCGTTTTACCATCTTGCAACCAGCCATGGCTGGAATATTAAGCAAGCCTTCATTGCTTATGCAACGGCGAATCAACTGTATTGGCGACCAAATTCAAACTTTCAGCAAGGTGCTGATGGCGTTTGCAAAGCAGCGCATAAACTCGGTTATGAAAGCTCTGCTGTAAGCAGCGCCTTTGCTCAAGTTGGGATCCAAGTACAAAACTGTGGTTCAAGCCAACCAGAGCCTACTCCACAACCAGAACCTAACATTGTTACATTATCGAGTAATAAACCAGTAATCATCGATGCTAATTATGGTAATGAACAACATTATGTTCTGAAAAATCTTTCAACAGATGAAGCCTCAGTTTATACATACCATGGTCATGGCAACGTTGATCTTTATGTAGCCATTAATAGACCTGTATCAGTGAATGACTTTGATTGCGTTTCTCGTAATCAGACTAATGACGAATATTGTGGTTTTAGTGGTATAAAAGGAACTGATATTTATGTATTAGTTACTGGTGCTGACCGTTCTGTAGATACTCACCTTGTTGTGATTGCAGAAGGTTTATTACCCGCTCCACCCGAACCTCAAGATTTATGTACTACTCTGAGCGAATGGTCCCCTTCTTATTACTACCCTACGGGTATGCAAGTTCAATACTACGGACATCGATTTACTGCAATTCAAGATAATTGGGGAGCCGATCCATTTGATAATTATTGGTATTGGAATTATCAAGGCAGTTGTAAGTAATTCAGTGGCTGTAAAGCTTATCTGAGCATATATAAGTGCCACTTTTATCACTCGATCTCAATCGGCATGCTTTTATGCAGCGGAAGAACTAATATAGCTAACCATGTAATAAATGGAAACAGAACCTCATAAGTGTGTGTTAACATTTAGGATATAAAAACATAGAGTGCAAATTTTCGGTAGACTTACCGGAGTAATGCCAGTCAGCTTAGCTGACTGGCATTACTCCGGTTGGGGCGCTTTTTTTGAACAGCATTTACTCCGCGACTACAGAATAAACAAGCAAGTTAACGGCGGTGGCAAAATATAGCGCTAGGAGAAAACTAATACCGACGTAAGAAAACGAATAATTTTCAAACGCTCACTTCATTTAGCGTACCAAAATAAAAATCCATGTAAATGCAGCAAAAAGTAGTGCAATCAAAACCGCAGCTGATCCTATATCCTTCGCACGGCCACTGAGCTCATGCCACTCACTACCTACGCGATCAACTACAGCTTCCACGGCTGAATTCATAAGCTCAACGATGACAATCAGTACTAAGCTACCGATCATCATTAACTGTTCTAATTCATTGACCGGCAAGAAAAAAGTGATCGCAATTAGAATGATAGAAGCGACGATTTCTTGCCTAAAGGCGGCTTCATTTTTCCATGCAGCCTGAAGGCCTTTCATTGAATAACCTGTAGCGTAAAATAAACGACTTATTCCTGTACGGCCTGGTTTCATAAAGTGAGTAACCTAATAGTTAATAATGAGATAATAAAAATGTCGATAGCTTGAGTTGACTCTCATCTTATTAAAAAGTGCTATCAGATGTAGCATACTGTATCTATCTATTATTTTTCTATATGAAAATTCATTGCCATGTCACTTTTTTGAAATAATAC
>NZ_CAWPDB010000047.1:0-5702 GCF_963886625.1 Vibrio sp. V23_P3S9T160 | reverse complement strand
GTATTCATAGTGTTCACGCGGGCGAAGAGAACAACTCGTTGGTTTTACCCGGTCGCCCTTTGGGGGGATTGGAAATAACACATTTCCAAAAAGGTAAGTTAAACCAACGCCATGCAATGAGTATAAACCTAGGATGTAGATTTCCGTAACAATTCAAGTTAACAATTGATGAGAACATGACAAGCCTCAAACAAAATTTCATGAAAACTACAGAATTTAGATTTAAATCGATGATTAATGGAAATTTCTAGCTCATTAATGATGTATTAGTTACAGCAAAAAGAAATAAATTTTCAATTCGCTGTAACTTATAGGGATTCTAGTTGATGATTTTTTGAGCAAGCTGCTCAATTTTGGCCATCAAATTAGGGGCTAGCGTGGCAATATGTCGTTGCTCATCTAAGATCGAATGCAAGATAGCATGTGTCGTTAGCGGGTTGGCTAGTACCACGCGGAATACGATGGTATCAAGCTTGTCCCAGCGTTCTGGGTTTAAACGGGTTCGAGAGACAAATGAACGCCCCGTTTCCCTTTGTTTTTTCTGCACAAACTGGGTGATTTCATTTAGCAACTCGTTCAGTTCTGCTTTTTGATTGGGCAAGGCTTGTTGTAGTGCTTGGCGAACAAAAGCAGGAATATAACGATAGGTTAAAAGACACAGTTCGGGTTCAGAAATCAGCTCAAAATCGTCTTGTTCTTTAATTAGATCGGCGAAATAGCGAGCTTTAGCTAGGCTTTGGTCAATCAATAATTCGTAGCCAGGGCGACTAATAATGTGCATGCTAGCGTACACCAACATGGCCATACCTGAACGAGAACCTTCTAACGTATGGCTGCCTAGATCTTTTGAACCTTTCCGCAAAATATACTGCGCATGGTGCTCAATTGAATGCATAGCATCAGGCTTTTTGAATAGTACCATGCCTGCACCCATAGGGATGTAGAGCTGTTTATGTGCATCAATCGTGACGGAGTCAGCCAACTCAATACCATTGAGTAAGTGTCGGTGATTATTCGACATTAATGTTGCACCGCCCCAAGCGGCGTCTACGTGAAAATGACAACCTTCTTGCTGGCAAATATTGGCGATATCTCTTAAGGGATCAATGTTGCCCGTTTCTGTCGTTCCGGCGACGCCAACAACCGCAAAAGGTTTAATTTTCTGGCTTTTTAGGTGTGCCATTTTGGCTTTCAAATCTTGTGGGCATAAGCGGTTGTTGTGGTCGGTTTTTACACAAACCAAGCCTTCTTGGCCGATACCCAATACGTCAGCGGCTTTCTTTAAAGAGTAATGGCCACGATCAGACACTAAAATGGCTAACCCGTGATAACCATAATGACGCATGGCTTTAAACAGCCCCTCTTTTTCGACGCCTTGGAAATCACCATCGGCTTTCAAAGTATTATTACGAGCCACCCACAATGCCGTGATATTGGCAATTGTTCCACCAGAGCAAAATGCACCGAGCGAATGATTAGCGCTATGCATCCATTGGCTGTAAAAAGCGTCGTTTTTTTGATAGATCAAACGATGCAACATACCCAAAACCTGCCGTTCTAGCGGTGTAAACGCTTTTGACGTTTCAATTTTGACTAAGTTTTGATTCAGCGCAATCATGATCTTTGATAACGGCATCAAGAAATATGGCAGTGCAGATGTCATATGACCAATAAAGCTAGGAGCCGAGGTATGCACTGAATGAGCGACTAAATTGTCCAACAAATGCTGAGTATGTTCTGAAACGAACTCCGGTGACTCTGGAATTTGCGGATTAGAGAAATCTTTTTCGATCTCTTTGAGTGGTTTTTCTTCAGCGACAATATGTTCACGCAAGAAGAGGTTCAAATTGCGCGATAGCTCTTGGTCTATTTTTGTCAGTGTTGAGTCGGGGCCTTCGGGCACAGTGAAGATCCGTAACAAGCTCTCGAAACTCACATCTGCAGTTTTTTGTTCTGATACCATACAGCTTCGTTATTTTGATTTTATGGAATGCGAGCGGCACAATCTAAACGAAAACGGGACAGTTGTCCCGTCTTAATTCGGCTAGAGTAGAGGCGGCGACTAGTTACAGACTTTCTTTTCGATCAAGGCGATGGCATCGTTATATTTATTCAACGCAGCTTCGATCTGCTTCGGATGACTGAGCAATTCGGCTAAAGCTGAACGTAATTCATAGTTTTTTTCGTTAGGCTTTGCTTGGCGATCTTCATAGGTGATTTTAGCAATGTGGCCGAGATCATCACTGCGTGAGGCCAATACTTTAATGTCGTGCTGTTCTAGTTTTAACCAAGCTTCTACAGGTTGCGAGGTTGCAACTTTAGAAGGATCGTTGCTTAGGTAATAGTGGACTGCCGCACGGCTTAATTCAAAGTGATGCTGGCGTCCTTGCAGAAACCATTGGCTGACTTCAGTAAGTTCAGGATATTGCGCGGTCGTTAAGTCTGCGAGATCACTATACCAATGGAGAGACGCGTCGACATAAGCGTCATATTTTTCGGATAAGCATTGGTTATCAGCAGCGAGAGCAACATTCGCTGAAGTTGAGAGCAGTAGGGCAACGATAACACGTTTCATAAATCTTCCTTTGGGCTTTGTTATTGTGTGGGAGTTTTCTACTCCCTATTGTTAGTTTAAATGAAGGCTAAAGTGATTCCTGAGATCTAGCCTGCAAGTGATACAAAGAACAGCATAAGAATAGGCACCAGTAGGCTGAGAATAAACCCACTGACAATTGCGATCGGTACGCAACGAACCCCGCCAGTTGTCTGGATCACGGGCAAGGTGAAATCCATCGCGGTTGCCCCAGCATAGCCGATGGCAGAGCAAGGTTTGGTTCGGATTAGCATGGGGATCATCACTAAAGCAACCAGTTCTCTAAGTAGCTCTATCATGAAAGAGGCACCACCATAGACTGGGCCGAAAGCATCACCCATTAAAATCCCGGCAAGTGAATACCATCCAAAACCGGAAGCCATGGCTAGTCCTCGATAAATTGGGATATCAAGAATCATGGCCGCAATGATCCCCCCAATCCAAGAGGTCAATATAATGACTAGTGCGATGACCATCCCGTATTTATTGAGCAAAATTTGTCGTAGAGTTAAACCACTATTTCTCAACTGAATACCAATAAAGAAAAGCAATACGAACAAGATCCATTCACTGGCGGTGCTAACCCAACTTAAATCGAATCCTAATACAACCCCAAGCGCCAATCCTCCACCGACAACCACAATCAGCTTTACGGATTCTAACGCCATGCTAGATAGTGGCAGTTTTGAATGGTTCGCATCGGTTTTTATGGGTAAAAATTTGTCAATAAAGGGCAAGACCAACAAGTTGCAAGCACCGATCATCAAGAAAAATACGGTGGTAAATTTAAGTATCAACTGTAGGTTACTGCCCAAGTTATCGAGGGCTGCCAAGCTTAAACCCATCAGAAACAGAATGACGTAAACTAACCAAGACGTGGCTTTATTTAATGCTGCTAGCCACTGTTGATTGGCAATAGAAAATAGATACCCCACTATTAGTGGGGCAAAAATAAATAACATCCCTGAGAACATCTCATCCTCTGATTATTTTGGGTTTAGAAGCCGCTTGCGTTGATCACATCATTGAGTTTTGATTTGAATTCAAGCTCACTAAGGTTACTTAAGTTGTATAGCACCTCAGCTCCGGTCGCATTAATTTCGACGTCATGCTCTTCAATCTCTTCATCTTGACGACGAAACAGTAAAAGATGGTGAGCAATACGTGCCACATCAAGGTAACTGACTTCGTGAGAAGATGCGACTAAAGATTGATTTCCTGCTACTTCAAGGAAATCTGAGTCGAACCCCCAACTTCTTAACACAAGCTGACTGGTTTTTGAACATCGCGACTGAAAAATCTGTAGGGCGATGTCTTGATCGAGATAGTTGCCTTTCTCAAGATATAAATGATATTCGTGTACCAGACAAAACAAGCCAATATCCGCAAGTAGACCGACAAGTAAGGCTTTTTCCTGCTCTAAATGTTGATATCGGCTTGGTTCTAGTTGTTTAAATGCGTGAGTTACCATCACCATGGTTGCGCCAAGCTCTCGCGATATGGCGGCGCTATTAACCAATATTTTATTGCATTCTTTGCTTAAGTTTACAGAGTGCTTTAACTGCTCAATCGCTTGGGCTGTTACAATGTCGCGTACTCGTAGTATGCCTAAGCGTGATACAGCCGTGACTAAATCCGTACAGGTAATATTTCGACGATTAAAGACAACAGAGTTTGCTACGCGTACTACAATTGCAGTCAGTCCGGGATCTTCAAGTAGACAATCGGCGACATCTGAAATTTCAGTAGATTCTAATGTGCATAAGCGCTGTATTTTTAGAACAACATCAGGAATAGGAGGAAGTGAAATTTTTCCTGTGCTGAGTGAGTGTTCAACCAATTGAGAAAATTCACTTTCTAACCCTTGGATGAGCATTTGATGATGATCTGGAAGCCAGTAAAAAGATAGATGATTCATAAATTTGTGCTCAATCTGTACTGAAGGCATTTTACCGTCTGCTAACCCAAATAAGCAATCAATTCACCATTAATCGCATTAATTTGTTTTCTTGATACATTAGCCTTAATACGTTAATGAAAGGAATGTGTGTCAAAAAAATTTATTCATAAACACAATGATGTGATTTTCATCTCATAACTCTGCGCAGATATGTTTATTGATGTGATGTATGCCCAGACTTATTTTGTATCGTTAACTATGATAGTACCCATATTAAGCAAGCTAATACTAAACTACTACAAGCTTGTTACTAACTTACTCTTTTTATTCGCAAAAATACGCTGCTATCTGGTGATCACTATTAATCGGGGAACTTGATTAAGGATCAATGGATATGATTGAGCATGCATTTTTCAATTACGTTATTAAATTTGGCGCATTTCAAAAGCGTTCAATGTTTGGTGGTGTTGGGCTTTTCCAAAAAGAAGCGATGTATTCACTGATTAGTGAAGAGTCTGTTTTTATTCGTGGAGGTGAAGAGCTCGATGATGCACTCACAAAATTAGGCTGCGAAAAATACAAACACGTTAAAAAGCAGACCACAGCAACCGTTAATTATTATGATATTACTGAGCTTTTTGTGAGCAATCATGAGAGCCTAGATACGATCATTGAACGTTCCATTCGCTATTCTGTTGAGCAACGTAGCTTTCAAAAATCCTCTGCAAGTCGTCGACTACGTGATTTGCCAAACATGCAGTTAACGTTAGAGCGTATGGTTAAAAAAGCGGGCATCAATGATGTGGAAACGTTCATGCGCTTAGGTGCTCCTACGATATTTTCTAAAGTGAGAAAAACGTACGGTAGTGACGTCGATGTAAAACTACTGTGGAAGTTTGCTGGTGCGATCGAAGGTATTCATTGGAAATTGCTGCAAGAGCCTCGCAAGCGTCAATTATTAGAAAGCTGCTCATTACGCTGACAGTTTTGTAGCACAGTTATCAAATAAATAGTTATCAAATAAAAAGCCGAGACGTAAGACTCTAATGCCGATCAGTTAAGGCCAAAGTGATCGGTTGAACGATCCTTCAGAGCTGTCAAAATCCAAGTGTATTTAATGCACTTGGATTTTTTTATGGATGTTTCTCAAGCTCTAAACATAATTAATGATTGGAAACCTAGCAACGTTGAGACTTTGTCTGACTTACT
>NZ_CAWPDB010000046.1:0-5996 GCF_963886625.1 Vibrio sp. V23_P3S9T160 | reverse complement strand
TCAGCACCTTGCTATCAGCTCATGCTACTTAATAACTGAAATCAAAATATTTGGTTTAATTAATACTTATGTCTTTAACCTAGTAAACATAGCGTCATAAATTCGTTGTATTTTTAATAAAAAGAGAGTGTATATAAAATTAAGAATGCATCAATAAAGTGAATAAAAATGATTAGTTAATACATTGTTATGTTTATATGTTACACCGAGCTGTAAATGTGAGCTAGGTTAGGAGTTAGCAAACTAAAGGGTTCAGACAAGCCAGAACAGCGTATTTAAAATTGTATTATTTCTTTAATTCGATAACGTATAAACAACCGATTGCATTTAGGGTGGTGAGGGAGTTTCATACAGCCCACTGCAAGTGGTCAATAAGGATAGCATCCATACATCCCCTGTAAATTAAGGTATGGAATGCAAATATAAGAATGAAATAAGGAGAATTAAAATGGCTGGTGTTTTAGGAATGATCCTTGCTGGTGGCGAAGGCTCGCGCTTGATGCCTTTAACGGAATCTCGTAGTAAACCTGCAGTGCCATTTGGTGGCAGTTATCGTTTAATCGATTTTGCTTTGAATAATTTTGTAAACGCGGATTTGATGCGTATCTACGTGCTTACACAATTTAAATCACAATCGTTGTATTTACATATGAAGAAAGGCTGGAACCTTTCGGGCATCACTGATCGGTTTATCGATTCAATCCCCGCACAGATGCGTGATGGCAAGCGCTGGTACGAAGGTACTGCGGATGCTATCTACCAGAATATTCGTTTTATTGAACTCTCTACCCCCGACCAAGTATGTATTTTTGGCTCTGATCATATCTATAAAATGGATATCCGCCAGATGCTCGATTTCCATAAACGTGTAGACGCAAAACTGACCGTTTCTGCGCTGAGAATGCCGCTGAAAGAAGCGTCTCAGTTTGGTGTGATCGAAGTTGATGAAGCCGGAAAAATGGTCGGTTTTGAAGAAAAACCTTGCAACCCTAAAGCGATCCCTGGGCACCCAGACCTTGCACTTGTTTCTATGGGTAACTACATATTCGATACAGATAAACTCTGTGCAGAACTGCGTCGTGATGCTGAAGATAATCATTCCAGTCATGATTTTGGCAAAGATATTATTCCTAAACTTTTCCCGGAAGGAGAGGTTTATGTCTATGATTTTTCAACCAATAAAATCAAAGGCGAAAAAGACACAACCTACTGGCGTGATGTTGGTACGATTGAGGCCTACTGGGCAGCGCACATGGATCTATTAGAGCATGATGCCGATTTTTCGTTGTATAACCGTAGCTGGCCTCTCCACACTTATTATCCACCGTTGCCACCTGCAACCTTTGTTGATTCACACGATCGTAAAGTACAGATCACCGACAGCTTGATCTCCGGCGGAAGCTACATTCAAGGTGCGAAAATTTATAAATCGGTACTAGGCTACCGCAGTAACATCGGAGCCAACACTTTAGTGAGTGAATCCGTGATCCTCGGTGATGTTAAAATTGGCGAAGGATGTACAATTAAGCGTACGATTATTGATAAAAATGTCGAAATAGCACCAGGTACTATCATTGGTGAAGATTTAGAACTCGATAGACAACGTTTCCATGTTTCTGATGAGGGCATCGTTGTTATCGCAAAAGGAACAAAAGTTGGATTCTAGAATGGAAAAAATCGATGTTTGGTTTACCGTTTCAGAAGCTCAAGGTTTGATCAAAAGTGGTGGTTTGGCCGATGTGGCCAAAGCACTGCCTAAAGCACTGCAAGAGTTAGGTCATCAGGTAGCTATTGTGCTACCTGCTTATCGTTCTATATTGGGCATTTCAGATGCTCCTGTTGTGCTAGAAACTGAGCTTACCCATTGGCCTCATACTTCATATCTGGTCCGTCAGATGGAGCTAGATGGAGTGGCCGTGTATTTAATTGAATGTGAACAATATTTTGGCCGAGCACAAATGTATGGCGAGAATAACCAGGCGTACGCTGATAATGGCGAGCGTTTTGGTTTCTTTTCAGCAGCTAGCCTAGATGTTTTGCCTAAGCTCGGTAAAAAACCACAGATTATCCATGCAAATGATTGGCATACAGGGTTGGTTCCATTTTTGTTGAAAACGCGTTACCAGCATGACGCTTATTTTTCTGATATGAAAAGCGTATTGACCGTTCACAACGCGATTTTTAAAGGTATTTTTTCTTATCATCAATTAGAGATAATCCCAGAATTGAACTTATCTGGCATGGAATTTTTACGCTACGGACACGATCACGTCAGTATGCTAAGAGCAGGGATTGCCTTTGCTGACAAAATCAATGCCGTTAGCCCTAATTATGCTTCCGAGCTGCTAACACCGCTTGGCTCTCATGGGTTGGTAGATGATTTTGTTCACCGAGCTAGAGATTTGCACGGTATCGTTAATGGGTGTGATTATAGCGAGTGGGATCCACAAAACGATGAATTTCTTCCTCTTGGCTACTGTGATGAAGCTGAATCACTTCAAGCGGGCAAACGGGCGAGTAAGCGCATGTTGCAAGAGGAGCTGCAATTACCTCAGCGTGACTTGCCTTTGTTTGGGATGGTTTGTCGACTCACCCACCAAAAAGGTTTCCACTACATTTTACCTATACTAGAGTCGTTCTTACGCAATGATGCTCAGCTCATTATTGTTGGCACAGGAGAGCCTGAAGTTGCTGTTCAGCTACATAAAATGGCGGCGAAGCATGCTGATAAATTTGCGTTTGTTGAAGCTTATAGCAATCGTTTTGCACATTTGGTTGAAGCCGGTTCTGATTTCTTCTTAATGCCTTCAGAATTTGAAGCTTGCGGTTTGAATCAGATCTACAGCATGGCTTATGGCACGCTGCCCATCGTTCGTGAAGTTGGTGGTTTAAAAGACACCGTGCGTGATTATGATAAGTTTCCTGAAGAAGCGACCGGCTTTGGTTTTCATGATCCTTCTCCAGAAGCACTGCTTATTGCAATGCAGCGAGCGATGCTGTTTTATCTTCAACATCCCGAAACTATGTTGGAGGTTCAGCAGAGGGCGATGCGACAAAATTTTAGCTGGCAGGATTCAGCGAAAGAGTACATCAAGATGTATCATCTCGCGTTCCATGACTGATGTTTTTATAACAAGTAAGGCGCTTTGGCGCCTTACTTGTTTAGCCGAACGAGCCCGCATGATTTTTTGCTATTCAGCCCCCGTTTTGTGGTAGTCTTGCGTTTCTCAAATTGAAGCTGATTAACGGTTTTGTATGTCTCATAGCCTACTTTTCCATAAGACCTACCTGCATCCCACCAGTGATGAATGGGTTGTTTTTGTGCATGGTGCAGGTGGAAGTTCATCCATCTGGTTTAAGCAAATCAAAGCGTACCGTGAGCATTTCAACCTGTTATTAGTTGATTTACGAGGTCATGGCAAGTCAAACCAACTGTTTAAAGAGTTGATGGCAAATCGTTACACGTTTAAATCCGTCACTCTTGATATTCTCAAAGTGCTCGATCATTTGAAAATTCAGTCTGCCCATTTTGTTGGAATGTCACTCGGCACCATTATTGTGCGTAATCTTGCTGAAATGGCGACTGGGCGAGTTTGCTCTATGGTTTTGGGGGGAGCGATAACCCGTTTGAATGTGCGCTCTCAAGTGCTCGTAAAGTTGGGTAATTTGAGTAAACACATCATTCCTTACATGTGGCTTTATCGTCTGTTTGCTTACATTGTAATGCCACAACGTAACCAAAAAGAGTCACGCCATCTTTTTATTCGAGAAGCGAAAAAGCTGTGCCAAAAAGAGTTTAAACGCTGGTTTATGCTGACTTCCGAAGTCAATCCTCTGATGAAATGCTTCAAAGAGAAAGAGCTGCCCATTCCCACTCTTTATCTTATGGGAGAGAGAGACTATATGTTCATTCAACCCGTTAAAGACATGGTGGCAATGCATAGACAAAGTGTGTTATTAGAGATCCCAGATTGCGGCCACGTGTGCAATGTTGAACAATCTGAGATGTTTAACCGCCATTCAATTGAGTTCATCCGCCAGCATCAGACTCGTTAGTCTGAATCTAAACAACCGCAGTACCAGCAGGCTGCAAACTGCGGCCCATTTTCCTCGTTGCACTGTCCACAAACCCAGTTAGGTTCTTCGTTTATCTCTTCTATCTGATAGGCCAATAATTGTGCTTGAGCCTCGGCGATTTGAGCTTCATCCAACAGCCATATATAAGGCAAGGTTTCTTCTGAAAAAGGGAGCTCTCCACCTAAGCCGTATAAGTTATCGCCTCTCACTTCACAGCGAATATTGAATTGCTGTAAATACTGACAAACTATATATGCCTCTATCGGGTGGTTTGAAACACAAATTTTCATCATTATTCACTTCAGGCGGAAGTTGGGTTTTTGTTCAATCTGGCCATAATCCACTTGGTGAGAATAGGAAAAAGACCTAATAGAGCAAATGAAAGCAAAACCGAAGGAGATACAATACCGGATAAGCTTTCAATTTCAGCTAGTTGAGTACCAGCATTCAGATAAACGGCAGTGCCGGGCAACATACCGAGTTGGCTAATCAGGTAAAAGCGAGCGGTTGATATGGGTGTTAGGCCCATTAATAAATTAATCAAGAAAAAAGGGAAAACCGGAATTAAGCGCAGTGAGAATAGATAAAATGCCCCATCTTTTGCAACGCCTTGATTAATCGTTTGCAGCTTTTGACCAAATTTTGTTTGAATCCATTCACGCAGTAAGAAACGGCTACTCAAAAAGGCGATAGTTGCGCCTATGGTGCTGGCAAAGGAGACAAGCAGTAAGCTAGTCCAAAAACCAAACAGCGCAGCGCCCAGTAACGTGACGACCGCCGCACCTGGGATAGAGAAAGCCGTGAGCACAATATAGAGTGAGAAATAGATCAAAGCAGCGCTGATCACGTTTTGGCTAATGTATTCGTTTAATAGCATTTGCTGTGCTTTGGCATTATCTAACGTTAGATAGTGGCCAAAATTTACAATCAAAAAGACAATAAAGGCAAATAAAGCCAAGCCTAAGAGAAGTTTTTTATTCATGGTGTTCCTCAAAACGACATATTTTACTAGATATAGTGAAGAAGACAGAGGAAGTCGAATTTATATTTCAAAACGGGATTAAAAAAACGCCCGCATGGTGATGCGAGCGTATTTGATTATTTAATCGAGATATTTATTTACTCGGAAGTTAAAGGCTTTTAGCTAATTCATCGCGTCGAGATTGTGGGATAACCGACCAATGCTTGCCTTCAATCGCACCTTCAAGGGCCCATAGCAATTCAAGACTGATTGAAGAAGAATGGGTTTGCTGAATCGCTTTATAGGCTTCCAAAGCCCCCTTTGTATGCAAATCCGTTACAGATTCTATCCCTGCTTTCTTAAGCATACGTTCGGTGGCGAGTCGAAGGTTTGGGAGATCTTTTAGGCGTTCTGGCTTCGTTTGGGCTTGAACTTCTCGTTCTTGTTTGGCGATTTCGAGTGCGACAGCAGCATCTCGTAAAATAAGCGAAGGGTTTTCCCAACAATTGTCAGGTAATGCGAAGTATTTTGTGACGACAGGGAACCCACGTTTTTTATAGATATAGGGCTCATAGCCTTGCTCTTTAAAGCGAGAGGTTGATAGATCGTCTGCGCGAATATGAAGTTTATCGTTTACGACCAAAGCAAACATGGTGTCATCGACGAAAATGCCGAAGCCGCCAAACATTGAACGGGACTTAACGCGTCCAAGTTGTTCGAAGAGTCGCATTGAATCTTTAAGTACTGGTTTATCCATGCTGTAAATTCTCGGTGTATGGGAAAAACGCCACCAAAATCAGGTCCGAGAGATTAGCAAACTTATGCAGAAAGAGTGTCAGTAAGGGGTAAACTTAACGTTTGCATATTTGCCATCGGCAACCCCGCTACCTACCGAATAGTCGGTTTAGGCCGGAGGCTTTGCGTCCCATCTTTTCAAATGGTTTGCCCTGTGCGTGAC
>NZ_CAWPDB010000045.1:0-6070 GCF_963886625.1 Vibrio sp. V23_P3S9T160 | reverse complement strand
GCATAAGGATGTAGTATGCGAACACTTTCGGTTCAATGGAAAATAACCCTTTTAGCCGGCCTTTGCCTGCTAATTACGTCATTGTCTCTCATTGGTTTCTCTGTTTATAACGCAGTGAATAACCAACAAGCAATAAAACAACAAAGTTCAGATTCTGTGATCAATAAATCGCAGCAGTTATTAGAAACTCGGGCGCTGCTCAATGCCACCGAAGTATCTGAATATCTCAGTGAAGCCATGTATCGGGCTCAGATGCTTGCTGATACGGCCTTGTTTTTCAAATCAAATACCGAAGAAAATTTTGGTGAAAGCGAAGCGTTAAGGACATCTTTAGATGAAATGGTTCGCAAGACGGTAGTCAATTATCCCAATGTCCAGGGGGCTTATCTCGTCTTTAAGCCAAATTTGCTCGATAGCGAGGATGACAACTACCAGAATGCTGACTATGTAGGTTCAAATGAAATAGGTCGATTCGCTGCATACTGGATAACGTCCTCCAATGGTGAAAATGTGGTGGCAAATGTATTAAGCGAAGTGGCATTGAAGGATGAAGGAAACAGTGAGCGTTTCGCCTGCCCGTTAACAACCGCTAGTGCATGTATCTCATCGCCTAAAATCGTGATTCAAGACAATGAAACGTTTCTTACTTCTTCTCTCTCTGTGCCCATTTTGATTGATGGCGTTGCGATTGGCTTTTTTGGCATCGATTTAAAACTTAGCCCACTGGTAGCGATTGCACTGAGTTCAGATCAAAGTCTATTTGGCGGTAATGGTAAGGTCTTTATTGTCAGCTTAAATAACACGCTTATTGCGACTGATGAGCGTGAATTAACCTTAGGTGCGCCACTGGCTGATTCAGTTTTGACTACAAAGGAGATCGCCAATCTTCTAGCCGAGGGTAAAGTCCATTCTCAATGGAATTCAGATCGGCAGTGGTTGTCTGTCTTTGCTCCTATTCAGGTGGCGAACCAGACTTGGGGCGTGGTTTTTGAAATGCCGACATCGAGTGTGCTAGCTGATGCCAATCAACTGGATCAGATCATTACTCAACAGGTAGAGAATGGCGTTAGAGCGGAGCTATTAGTCGGCGCATTGCTAGTCTTTTTAGGGCTCGCAATCATTGCGTTAGCTGCAACCCAAATTGTGAAACCTATCCGAGCGGTCGTGGAGCGGTTACAAGATATTGCTTCTGGCGAAGGGGATTTAACTCAGCGGCTTGTCATCAGTAGTCATGATGAAATCGGTGATTTGGCACGCGGCTTTAACCAGTTTTTAGACAAATTACAGGCTATTATTCAGCAGATCGTAGAAAGTGCGAACCAAGTAGCTCAAACGACTGAACAGGCACGGCAGTCTGCCGTACAAACGCGTAGCCGTAGTGAGTCTCAATTTAAAGAGATGGATATGGTGGCGACTGCCTCTGAAGAAATGACACAAACAGCAAGTCTCGTTGTGCAAAATGCCGAGGCTGCGGTGCAAGCCGCTTCGCAAGCTAATCACTCCGCACTGACTGGGCAGGATGTCATCCGTGCCTCTGAAGCTGAGATGCATAAGCTGGTGGTGCGAATGAGTGATGCGGTGCCTGTTGTTGAAGAGTTGGCTCAAAACAATATCAATATTACCGAAATTTTAACGGTCATTGAGGGAATTTCACAGCAAACCAATTTGCTCGCATTAAATGCGGCTATAGAAGCGGCTCGGGCCGGAGATCAAGGGCGAGGGTTTGCTGTTGTCGCCGATGAGGTACGTAATTTGGCCCAGCGGACTCAGAACTCTGTGGGTGAAATACGCAAAGTGATAGAAAAAGTCCAACAAGGTACTGAGGGCGTAGTTGAGGTGATCCAGCAAGGAAACGCGTTAGCAAATGGAACTGCGATGCAAGTTCAAAAGGCCGTTGCTGAATTAGAAATAGTGTTTGAATCCATCTCAGCAATTAACGATATGAATAGCCAGATTGTAAAAGCGGCCCAAGAACAGCAAGCCGTCTCTGGTGAAGTCAACCTCAACCTATCCAATATTCGTGATCTTAGCGCGCAGATATTGACACTGGTCGGTGAATCAGAATCGGTTGGTGCTCAGATAAGTCAACTCTCGGCTAAGCAGCAACAGTTGGTTGGACAATTTAAAGTCTAACGGCTGAAAGAGTAAGAAGTAGATGTTTGCTTCTTACTCTCTCGCTGTATCATCCAGTTTACGCAATAAATCCTGCTGTACGATTTTCAGCGCTTCAAGTGCGGTGTGTGGTTCAATCTGATTGGTTTCTAATAAGTAGATGAGATCGACAGCGAGCTTTATCTCTTCAGACGCACCGTCTAGCGGTACAGTAGGATCATTCATTTTATTGGTTTTTCTCCCTGAACGTAATTTGTTTTTCGATCTTAGCCTTAGCTTCTTGGCAACGCTTGAGCCGTTGCTCTACCGTTAATAACGCTTTTTGTGCTTGCTGCTGACTAACAGCAGAAGTGTGCTTGAGTCCGAGTTCTTTTTCTCTCACCATATCCATCAGCCTTCGCTCCCATTCTTGGTGCTGGGCTAGCTCTTGATATAACGCATTGATCGGTTTGCGATAATAGCTGCGATGCTTGGGCTCACTTTTTCTTATCGATACTGTCGATATTTCGCGTTGGATTGCCGCAATTTGTGCAAGCAGTCGATCGGTTAGATATTGAGCTCGTTGACTGGTTAGCCGTTGGCTCTCTTGTTCGCGCACGATGGAGTCAAAGGTCGCTTTTGCTTCCATAACACAAGGGATTAATGAGTGCGCTTTACAGTGGAACAGGCGCTCATCAAACAGAGCCTGATGGTGTTCACCACGAGTTCGGTCAACACTGGCGGCTTGTTGTTTCAACTCTTCAATTAAGGACTTCAATTGAGAAAAATGGTTCATAAGCCTGCAAACCACGCATCATAAGTCAGCTTAATTGCAAGCACACTGACCACACTCACAAACACCGGACGAATAAATTTAGCGCCGAAACGAATCGCTGAATGTGCGCCAACAAAAGCTCCAGCCATCAAACAAACTCCCATAGTCAGTCCCAGCACCCAGTCAATATGCCCCAAAATGGCAAAGGTAACCAATGACGTTACATTACTGGTAAAATTCATCGCTTTAGCAAGGCCAGAGGCCAATAAAATGTTGAGTCGGTATAACGCCATCGAACTGACTGTCCAAAATGCGCCAGTCCCCGGCCCTGCCAGCCCGTCATAAAATCCAAGTATCAAGCCTTGCGCATACTGCTTTTTGTGAAGTACAGGGCAGGGAGGCGGGCTGACATTCTGGTGTGCATGTGGTGTTTTATGCCATATCGTATAGATAGCGGCAGCTAGAATAATGAGCGGCAGCACTTTTTGTAGCCAATCGGTGCTGATCGCATCGACAGCAAAAGTACCTATGGTTGCGCCAATTAAGGTGGCAATGAAAGCTCTGACCCAGCAACTTGGTTGAAACAACTTCTTCTGATAGTAGGTTAATGCGGCAGTTGATGAGGCAAATGTTGCCGCCAGCTTATTCGTTCCTAGTGCGATGTGCGGCGGAAGACCGATTGATAATAACGCGGGTACAGTAAGCATGCCACCGCCGCCAGCGACTGCATCGATAAAGCCAGCAATAAAAGCAACAAGCGCCAACACAATCAAAGTGGTTGGCTCAACAAATTCCATGAATAAAATCGGCCCTGAGTAATGAGATGAAAGGGCGTAGTGTTAAGCCCTAGCTAATATTCTATTGTTCTTTTAAATGGAGGAAGCGAGTCCAATAATGATTTTCCGTAGCGTTTTGAAACGATTCGGCGATCGAGAATCACGACTCTACCAGAATCACGCTCTTTGCGCAGCAATCTCCCGACGGCTTGGATCAGCTTTTTGCTGGCTTCAGGAACGGTTATCTGAATAAAAGAGTTTCCACCTCGCTTCTCTATGTATTCGGCGTGAGCTTGCTCAACTGGAGAGGTTGGTACTGCAAACGGAATTTTTGTGATCACCAGATTCTCCAAAAGTTCTCCTGGTAAGTCTAGCCCTTCCGAAAAGCTACTGGTGCCAAACATTACGCTCGTTTTACCACACTGCACTAGCATTTTATGTTTATTTAGAATTTCTGTGCGTGATATTTCACCTTGGACTTGCAGCGCCCAGCCTCGTTTAACAAAATCTGTTGATATTTTTTCAGCCACTTCGCGCATTTGCCAGTAAGAAGCAAATAGCACTAAATTAGCTTTGTTTGGCTGAATAAACTCAGCGAGACGCTCTACCAGATAATCAGTATACTCTTTCGCTTGCGGTTCAAAACGCATTGCTGGAATGAGTAACTCGGCCTGATTTTGATAATCAAACGGTGAAGCGAGTGCTAGGAAACGTGTGCCATCTTCTGCCTTTTCACTGATCCCTGCTTGCGAGCAAAAGTAGCTGAACGAGTTAAGAGCTCGCATCGTCGCAGAGACTAAGATTGCGCCTATGCAGCGGCTCCAGATCTGCTGATCAAGTTGCCAACCAATTTCTAGCGGTGAAACGTTAACAATGAAATCACCTTCACGCTCAGGGTGAATTTCAAGCCAACGTGCCAAAGGGGCTCCTTTCTCTCGCTTGGGCTCCGCCATCAGCAGCCATACTTGGGCAAGGTTCTCTAAACGCTGAATATAAAAGCCTAATTCAGTCAGTGCTGGTTCTGCCAACCGAGCGGCGAGTTCGCCTTCCTTAACTCGTTCAGCAATCAAGTCCGCAATTTTAGCGACGGATTGATTGGCTTTTTGAGAGAGCCGCTTCAGGGTTTTAGACTCTTCTTCAAGCCATTGGGGTAATTCTCCATGCTCAAAACGGTATCGCTTTTCTTCAAATTGTTCGGGCACAAACCGCTTTGTCAGTTGGCTCAAGCTTGGGATAAGTTGTTGCAGTATCTCTTGCAGTTCGTTACGAAAACGTGCTACTCGTTTTTCTTCGGCTAAGCTTGAAAACTTGGTTACGGATTGATTGAGTTTTTCTAACCAACTTGCTGCGCCTTTCAAGCTTGCGGACGCTGAAGCGTGATCTCGTGCTACATGAGGTAAGTGGTGTGCTTCATCAAAAATGTAAATGGTGTTTTCGGGCTCAGGCAGAATGACACCACCGCCAAGGTCAGCATCCGCCATGACCAAGCTGTGGTTGGCAATAATGACATCGGCTTTATCCAGTTCCGAACGCGCCTTTTGGAAAGGACAATCTCTGTGGCCAGCAAAGCTACCATTACAACTATGCTTATCACTAACAATCAGTTGCCATAACTCATCTTTAATCGCTTTTGGCCACGAGTCGCGATCACCGTTCCATTTTCCTTGAGCCAGTTTTTCATACATGGTGGTGAATAATTCAACGTCTTTTTTTTGTGGCTTTGATTCGAACAGGGCAATTTGTGATCCATCTACCCCACACGCAGCCGCGAGTTTTTCGGTGCAACAGTATCGTTGACGTCCTTTGGCAAGGATAAAAGAGAATTGACGATCAGTGATGCGTCTAAATAAAGGCAAATCTTTGCTGATCAGCTGTTCTTGAAGTGCCACTGTGGCTGTCGAAACAACAACCTTTCTATTATTCAACACTGCAACAGGAACCGCTGCCATTAAATAGGAGAGTGATTTCCCTATTCCTGTACCCGCTTCAGCAATCAAGATTCGGTTGGACTTGTGATATGAACCGCACAATGTTTTTGCAATCTCAGCAACAAGATAATTTTGTCCTCGACGAGGAATGAAGTTTTCGAGCTGAAATTGCAGGTTTTGATAACTATCCCGAATGGATTTTTGGATTTTTGTTGTAAGCATACACAGACCTAAATAGCAGAGTGCCGAGTCTAGCACAGTTCACTAAAGGATACGCAGTTCACGAAATCGTATGCTTTTAGATCAAATCTAGATCTTGTTCACAAAAAAAAACTGAACCTTCAGGAACTTATGTTTAATTCTCATTGTGAAAAATATAAAACTACCTATTCGGTTAAAAGATGACCTCAATATCTATTTAATCTTGCCAAACTAAATTTTACTGGTGTTTAATTCTGATGTTTCATGATTGTTAGTTTTTAGATTGTGTGATGTTTTTG